>CAYTVK010000115.1:0-6758 GCA_964441725.1 uncultured Candidatus Bathyarchaeia archaeon
AGAAGAATACATGCCCTTTAGATGCAAATACTGCGGGGGATACTTCTGCAGCGAACACAGACTCCCTGAGATGCATAACTGTACAGGGGATTATCAGTTTAGCAGAAGCACAACAGGATACACTGGCTTTACCCCCACAGGTTACAGCTACTCTGCTCCACAGCGAGCCAGAACCTTGGGGCTGTTCGGTAAAAACGAGCTCAGGGACCTCGCTATCGGCTTAGGCGTAATTTTCTTGATACTGTTCTCCAGCGCATGGAGGCTTATACAGCAGAGCCCTGTATTTCTAGTGGGTGCGCTAATCATCTATGGACTTGCCTTCATACTGCATGAGCTTGCCCACAAGTTCATGGCTCAGCGATTGGGGTACTGGGCTGAGTTCCAGTTAAACCGACAAGGCTTACTGCTCACAATGGTCTCCCTGATATCTCCCTTCAAGATAATCGCACCGGGAGCTGTGATGATAGGAAACATAGCTAACTGGGATCATTATGGTAGGGTTAGCGTCGCTGGGCCGGCTACTAATATTGGTCTAGGTATAATCTACTTCCTAATCACTATAATAACTCAGAATGCAATGGTATACAATCTAGCGTATATAGGTATGAATATCAACGCCAGCTTGGCCCTGTTCAACCTGATACCATTAGGCATCTTTGACGGAGCCAAGATAATAAAATGGAACCGATTAGTGTGGGGGGCAGCGGTTTTATCAGCAGGTCTTCTGTACTTGATCACAGTCTACTGATTCGTTTGCCTTAATTACCTGAACCATATACTACACACCGGTATGATTATCATTCCGGGACCCGCATCAAACATCCTCGGAGAAGCCATCGCACACGAACTAGGACAAGAACCAGTATTCATCAATAACAGACTATTTCCCGACGGAGAAAGCTACATACAGTTACCTCCAAACCTCAGCGATAAGACAGTCGTGTTGGTACAGACCACCGCCCCTGAGCCTGACCGCAAGATAATGCAGTTCTTGTTTATGGCTCGAACCGCCAAGGAAATGGGTGCTAAACGGTTAATCGCCGTTATGCCCTATATGGCATATGCTCGGCAGGATAAGAGGTTCTTAGAGGGGGAGGCGTTGAGCTTTGATATTATCTTTGATCTTCTTGAGGCAGTTGGTGTAGATGATACAATTATAATCGATGTTCACTGTGAAGAGTCTCTTGAGGCGTTGAAACCAAGACATAAAATGAGAATACATAACCTCACAGCGATATTTGTGCTCGCAGAATATATGAAGCAGACGAGTTATGATGGAGCATACAGCCTCTCACCTGATATCGGTAGAAAAGACATCGTTGAGAAGGTTAGTTTGGTTATGGATGGTGGATTTGCCTTCTTTGAGAAGATCAGGGACAGGTACACCGGTAAGACCACTATGGTTGTGAAGGACCTTGATCTAAAAGGCAAGAATGTCGTAATATTTGATGACATTATTAGTAGCGGGGGGACAATGGCCCGTGCTATTGAAGGCCTGAAAGGACAGGGAGCTGGAAACGTAGCCGCTGTATGTACCCACGCATTACCTGTACCCGGAGCCAATGAGAAGCTGAAAAACGCTGGAGCAGACAGAATAGTAGCCACTGACACAGTGGAGTCAATATATGAGACGGTCTCCATCGCAGGACTCGTAGCCGATTATCTCAAACAACTATAACCGATACCTATTTCCACTACCCCCTATTCATGTAACTAAAGCAATGATAAGCAGCAGAATAAAACTCAAAGTACAGTCAGTGCGGGCAATAAAAGACCCAGAAAACCGTGAAGCATTCCAGATAGAATACGTAGAGGTAAGAAGCAAGCCCCCTATGGTGATGATGAGCAACCCAGAGGTACCTGAAGAGATCAACCAGATGGTGGTACAGGTCACAAAGAGCTTCCAGGGAATACTCCCCGGAACCCAGGAGACCACCTATGAGCAGAGAAAGCTCACCATGATTCTCACTGGAGAGGAGCTTGAGAGCCTGAATATGAAGCCTTATCCTAATCAGTTATATGAAATGGTTATCAGCGATAGCTCCTTGAGCTTCAAGCAGCTATAGCGGATACTATAATATTCTTTAACCATCATACCTCTTTGATAACTCATGTCCAATATACTGGATATTCAATCAACTGACTGGGAGAAGGAAGTAGCACAGGAAAAGCGCCCCATAGTTGTAGAGTATTGGCACGATAAATGCGTCGTATGCAAGGAAATGAAGCCACTGTATGAGGCTCAGCCGGAGAAATACGGTGAGACAGTCAAATTCACGAGGATGAACCTGCTGCAAAGCAAGGAAAACAGGGTTTTCGCCATTAAAAACGGTGTACGGAGCACACCAACTTTCATCGTCTACTGTGAAGGGAGACCCATTGGGCAGATCATTGGGCATAGAGAGCCAGATGATTTTACTGATGAACTCAAGATGGTCATCGATAAGGCAGATAGCTGCTTGATGTCTACTCCTATCGAGGAGTGAGTAACTTCATTTGTATGATCTCGTGATTATCGGAGGCGGACCGGCGGGATTAACCGCTGGAATATACGCTGGACGATCAAAACTAAAAACCCTGTTACTAGCTGGCACCGTACCGGGTGGACAGATTTATCTTACTTATCAGGTTGAGAACTATCCCGGTTTCCCCGAGTCGATAACTGGACCTGACCTTGTTGATAAAATGGTTGCGCAGTGTAAACGATTTGGAGCCGAGCTACGTGAAGATGAAGCAACAAAGGTAGATTTCTCCTCAAAACCATATCGAGTTTATGTTAAAGACGAGATGATGGAGACTCGTTCCGTGATAATCGCGGCTGGATCAAAAAACAGGCTATTGGGTTTAGACTCAGAAAAGCGCTTGACGGGGCGTGGAGTCTTCCTGTGCGCTACCTGTGACGCCGCTCTATATCAGGACCTGAAAGTAGTAACGGTTGGCGGTGGGGATTCCGCGCTTCAAGAGTCACTGGATATCACCAAGTTTGCAAGTAAGGTAGTGATAGTGCATCGTAATGCCTCATTTTCGGCTTCAAAATACCTCGTCGATGAAGTTGAGAAGAACCCCAAGATCACCACAATGATGCATCATACCGTTGAAGAGATACTTGGAGAAAATTACGTTGAGGGCATCCGTGTGAAGAGTCGAGACACCGGTGAAGAGACTGTGCTAAAGACGGACGGTGTCTTAATAGCCATAGGGTGGGAGCCAAACACCGAGCTATTCCGTAACCAGCTTGAATTAACTGAAAATGGCTACATTGTATCTGATGGCGTTTTCACTGATAAACCCGGTATTTTTATCGCGGGAGACATCAACGATACCGTTTACAGGCAGGTAATCACAGCCAGCAGTAGTGGATGTAAGGCCGCCATTGAGGCTGAGAAGTTTCTTTCCAGAGATTCGGTGAATTAATTGAAGATCATTTTTCTTGGTACAAGCGGCAGTATGCCCACGCCTATGCGGGGTTCCTCCAGTGCAGTGGTTCGACTTGGGCGAGAATTATTGATGTTTGATTGCGGTGAGGGAACACAGCGCCAAATGGTGAAAGCCCACATCGGGTTTCAGAGACCGATGAAGATATTTATCTCCCATCTTCACGGAGACCATGTGCTGGGATTACCCGGCTTGCTTCAAAGCATGTCCTTGATGAGACGTGAGAAAGAGCTGCACATCTACGGACCCACTGGTTTGGTAAACTATGTCAGAGCTTTCTCTGAATCACTAGGTGGACCAACGTTTCCAGTGATCCTCTGCGAGATCACTGAACCTGGTATAGTTTATGAATCAGACGAATACAGAGTCGTTGCTGTTAATGCGATCCACAGAAACACAGCCTTCAGCTACGGCTTCTTTGAGACATCTAGACCCGGCAGATTTCACCCTGAACGGGCAAAAAAGCTTGGAGTTCCTGAAGGCGAACTCTGGGGTAAGCTTCAGCGTGGTGAAGCGATAGAGCTTGATGAAAAGCTCATACAATCAGATCAAGTGTGTGATAAGCAGAGACCCGGAAGAAAAATAATCTACAGCGGAGATACTGCCCCAAACAAGGAATTGTTGGAGATTTCACATAAAGCCGACGTACTTATCCATGAGGCTACCTTCCTAGATGAATTGGCTGATAGGGCTGCTGATGATGGGCATACTACCGCGCTTCAGGCTGCTCAGTTCGCAGCAGAGGCAGATGTTGATATCCTTGTGCTTACACATATCAGCTCAAGGTACCCTGATCCGGAAGTAATACTGTCTGAGGCTTCTACGAAGTTCAAAAACGTGAAAGTTGCAGAAGACTTCTTGGAGCTTGATGTTCCATTAAAGTAAATTTCTCATGTATTCGATGTTTTGCTCCATCTTGTCGTATGATTCGATTACAATCCATCCATCGAAACCGGTGTCCTGTAAGGCGTCAATCACCCTACCCCAGTTGATGTTTCCCTCTCCCAGAGGCAGATGTTGATCCGTCTCCCCCCAGTTATCGCTGACGTGAACATGTTTTATTTTGCCGCCGAAATTATCTATAAACTGGAAGACCTCTCCCTGAAGATAAGCATGGGCAACGTCTAATACATAGTTCATAGGAGGGTCCATCTCTTCATCAAATAAGAGAAAATCATCAACAGAGACTAGCAAATACGGCATTGAATTCGGAACATTCTCCATTAAACAATCAACGCCATAATCCCCAGCGTACCTCAATAACCAGTAAAGGCTTCTGAGGTTGAGGTCCCATGACCTTCCTCGCATAAAACGCTCCGTAGCAGTGGTCCATCCCGGATGTATTATCAGGTGATTTGCGTCAAGCTCTGAGGCGAACCTGATTGAAGCCCTGATGCGTTTTAATACCCATTCCCTGATGAGGTCATCGTCTGCAGCCAGATTGGTGTCCGCGTAGGGGGCGTGTATGCTGTATTTTATCTCATAGCTTGAGGCTAGTTCCTGCAGTCTTTCAACTCTTCTAGGGTTTAGGGAATGGTTTCCGCTATCAGCCACCTCTATTTTTTTCACTGATAGCTCTACAAGCTGATTCAGTATGTTCTCTAGAGGCTTGTCGAGCATGTATAGCGTTGAGGCGGCTATCTCCATGTTGATTCCTAATATCTAATGTATCGTTAAATAAGCGTTTTATGTGGTTTTTCTCGTTTTTGTGGTAGGGTAGCTTTTTTTATTCCATCCTCTAAGTCCTTGGTGCATGTGGTAGAGTCTTGTGAATCCTGCTAGTTCCAGTTTTCGTATGGCTCTAATACTACGTCCCCCGTTTTGGCAGTAAATAAGTATGTCTTTGTTGCGTGGGAGTTTTCCGGTTCTTTCTTCTAGCTGGTCTAGTGGAATGTTTTTGGCGTTTCTTATGTGCTCATTCTTGTATTCTTCTCTATTCCTGACATCGAGTATCATCAAGGTATCATCGTTATCAATCATCTCATGGGATACTTCAATATTCAGACTGGTATAGTTCCGAGCCTCCTTAGGTTTTAGATAATTGTAGGCTGTTATGAGTAAGAATAACCCGAATGCGATGTACACTGTATTCATGTATGGGAGTTCCATTACAGGACTTGTGTGAGTTGGTGAGTTAAGAATCCTACTGGACTACAGGATAGCCTTCCTGTATCCACACGCTGATGCCCTCATGCATGTGGTATATCTTCGTGAACCCGGCTTCTTTCAATATGCTTACAGCTGTTGTGCTTCGGTTTCCAGTGCGGCAGTAGACCAGAAGCTCATCGCCTTTATTGAGTTCACTCACGCGGTTTGATAGTTCCTCTACAGGAATGTTGATTGCACCCGCGATGTGTCCATCGTTGAACTCTGCAACGGTTCTAACATCAAGGATAACGATGTCCGGTTTTTTATCAATTAAATCCTTAGCTTCCTGAACAGATACATCACCGTATTTTGAATTATTCCAGTGCAAGAGCCTTGGAGTATACAATCCGGCTACAATAGCAACTATAGCCACCGCAACCAGTATTATTATCGAGGTTCTTCTTGAGACCGTCAACCTTAATCAACTTACTGGATTAACACTGCCTTTTGAACTTTAACCATCAGGCTTTTATCTAGTGGTTCAAGAATCGAGTTTGTAAGTGAACACTATGGTACAACTGAAGAAAGGCGTCTACTGGGTGGGCGCAGTAGACTGGGACATCAGAAATTTCCACGGATATGTTACACACCGGGGGACTACCTACAACTCATATCTGCTGATCTCTGATAAGATAGCCCTCGTAGACACAGTCAAGGCACCATTCTACGAGACATGGGTTAGACATATCAAAGAACATATTGATCCAAAAAAGATAGACTACATCATTAGTAACCACGCTGAGCCAGACCATAGCGGATCATTAGCCAAGTTCTACAAGGAAGAAGCACCACAGGCTACAATTATCGCCACTGAACGAGGAAAAAACATCATCATAAAATATTATGGCGAGATGCCAATTACAACCACAAAAGATATGCCTGAACTTAGCTTAGGTGGAAAAACCTTGAACTTTGTAGCTGTACCGATGGCACACTGGCCTGACAGCATGGTGAGCTACATCCCAGAGGACAAGATACTCCTCAGCAACGACGCATTCGGTCAGCACCTATCAAGCACAGGACGATTCGATGATGAGGTTGACCAGCAGGAGCTCTGGCAAGAAGCAGAGGCATACTATGCAAACATCTTGATGCCCCTAAGAAGCGCAGTTGGTAGAGCCATGAAGGCTCTTGATGGGATTTCCATTGAGCTTATTGCGCCAAGTCATGGTGTG
>CAYTVK010000116.1:0-2659 GCA_964441725.1 uncultured Candidatus Bathyarchaeia archaeon
CTATGAGACACAGATCAGCTTCCCTCAAGCCGCTTTGGGCTCTGAGATAGAGGTGCCTGTGCTGAGAGGCGTTGAGAAGTTGAATATTCCGGCTGGTACCCAGAACGGTGATATTCTGAGAATTAAGGGGAAGGGAATACCTAGCAGATATGGACGTGGTGATGAGCTAATTCACGTCACCGTGGTTATTCCTAAGAAGCTATCACACAAGGAGAAACAGTTGATTATGCAACTCGATGAAGAGTTGAATAAGAAACATGGTTTTTTCGGTTAACGTCTATCGATTAACTCTTTGACGCCCGGACCTGTACCTATGAGGGTTACTGGTAGCCCGACTTTATTCTCTATCTCTTTGATGAATTCTTTTGCTTCATCAGAAAGACTACCATAGTCGTTTGAGCCAGCGCAGTCAGGGAACAATATATCCAGCTTAGTAACTGCGAGCTGCGTTGCACCATTGATCATTGCTGCGCGTTTAGCAAGCGCATGATTGAAAGGCGCTGCCCTTCGCTGGCGTCCAGTGACAGTTCCGTACTCGTCCCAGCCTCTTCTCTTGGCTTCCTCGAAGCTAATCTCTCCTTCAAGGGGACCTTCCCCAACTCTTGTCACGTATGCTTTGCATACTAGGACCACTTCATCTACTCTTGTTGGTCCTACACCTACGTCGCTGCATACCGCTGCGGCGCATACGTCTTTGCTTGTGACGTATGGGTATCCTCCATGGAATAGACTGATGAATGTCCCCTGTGTGCCTTCTAGCACGACACTCTCTCCTCTATTAAGAGCCTCATTAATTAGCAGTGGAACATCCTTGATGTACTTGGCTAACTCTGGTATCTCCCTAGCCATCTTGACTGTCCTGTAAGCTCTATCCGCGTTGCATGGACCTGTCCCGGTGCCTGTGGTGCCTATTTTTTCCTTGAGATAGCCTTTGCGATCTGCGTCTATATGTTTCTGCTCTATGATTGCACACTGGGGATCGAGACCAAAACGATCCTCGATATCTGTCTCAACGATTTCTTTTAACAGGACCTCGGGGTTTACCAGCACACCAGGTCCGACGAGTTGAAGAGCCCTCTCATTCACGAAGCCGCAGGGAACCATCCGTAGCTTGTATTTCACATCGTTTTTTACAACTGTGTGCCCTGCGTTGGGGCCAACTCCGCCCCTTGCTACTACTGAAGCGTCATCTGCAACAGCTAAATATGATACGATCTTTCCCTTTCCACCGTCTCCGAAGAATCCATCAACAACAATTGTACAGCTCATATACCTCACCGAGCCGATCAACCCACCCCAACAGTTGATATAAATTTAACGCATATAGAGGTCACGTAGAGACAGTGTTTTAACATTAATATGCAATAAAAGAGGGTGAAGGCTTATGTTTTATTATATTTGTCAGGAGAGTAATTCTCGAACACATTGAATCCACTTGACAATATTTCAGGGGAGAGAGTGGTTGAACTCACTAAGACCCTCGTAGAGATACCGTCGGAAACGGGAAAAGAGCAGAAGATCGCGGACTGGATGATAAGTTTCTTCAAAGAGCTCAGATTGAGCCAGATCACCCGTCTCCCAGTAGAGGAGGCAGGGGATACTATCTACGCTGTTTTCAAGGGCGGAGATGGGCCTAAGATGATACTGAACTTTCACATAGACACATTTGACGCCTTCGAGGGATGGGAGACAGAGCCATTCAAGGTAGTCGAGAAGGCGGGCAGGCTCATCGGTTTGGGGGCACATGATATGAAGGGTGGAACAGCCTGCGCCCTCACTGCACTGGAGGCTATCGTGAAATCAGACATCAAACTAGGAGGCGACCTGATAGTTAGCGGCACCAGCGACGAGGAGTATTGGAGCAGGGGGGTTCACGAGTTAATTAAGACAGGCATACTGAGAGACTGTAAATACTGCCTAGTGCCAGAGCCTTCAGACTACGCCACCATACTCATAGGGCAGAATGGGAGACACGTATTCAAGCTCAGATTCTACGGTAGCTCGGTGAGCGCAGCCTACGACGAGGGAATCAACGCCATAGTGGACGCGTCAAAGGTGATAGCCGAGTTTGAGAAACACAAGCCAGATGGATTCGGCTACATGCCCGAGTACAACATGCGTAGCAATCTATGCGTCACTGGGTTCCACAGCGGTGGAGACAAGATCTATGTCCCTGAACTAGCCGAGGTAACTATCGACAGACATATATTACCAGGTCAGACGGTTGATGAGGCTGCCCAGCAGATACGCCAGATCATACTGGATGCTGGGATCAAGGGAAGATACGAGCTTACATGGGATGAGAGACCCACCCCAGCACCTGCCAGCTACATCACGCCGCCTGACTCGTTGTTGGTCAGGACAGCAAAGAAGAATCTGGAAGCAGAGCTCAAACATGATGTGAAGCTTGCGTTGGCGAGAAGCGTTGCAGATACCAATCATATAGCGGTTCATGGAGGTGTTCCCACCATTATTATGGGACCTACAGGGGGTAACACCTGTGAAGCAAATGAATGGGTTGACACGGAATCTCTGCCACAGATAACTAGAGCAATAACGCAGACAGTATTAGATCTACTAGGCATAGAGTAGGGGGGAGGGGACGTCAAGCATCCCAGCCTATAACAGGGATATTTAATGTAAATCAGCCCCAAAACAG
>CAYTVK010000116.1:2669-6715 GCA_964441725.1 uncultured Candidatus Bathyarchaeia archaeon
TTCGGATAAGTGACAAAAAGCGCTATGGTAACGGCAAAACAATGACGAAAAACGTCATGGTAAGGACGATTTTAGGTAAGTTCTAAGAGATACCGAGTCACTGATTCAAAACATGAGGCTCAAACCAAGTCTACATTACAGTGCAAAGGCAAAATGGAACCACGAGACAGGGGGAACAGCCCAAATTGAAGGCTTCACACAGAAATTCGACACCCCCACGGAATATGGCGGAAACGAGACCCCCCCTGCCCAGATCAGCTATTCATGGCTAGCCTCGCCGGCTGCATAGTAAACACCTTCAACTACTACCGCACCATGCTCAAAGCCAAGACAAAAGATCTCAATGTGAAGGTAAGCTCAGACATCGAGCTAACAGAAACAGATGGCTACAGGGTAACAGGCATCACGATAGAGATGGAGCTCTGGAGCGACCAAGAAAACAGGGAACTCAACCAGAAGTGCGCCGAGAGAGCAAAAGAATACTGTCACCTCACAAAGAGCATCGAGTCAGCCATACCTATCAAGACATCGATAAAGGTCAATACAGAGTAAGAAATATCACATTCCTCTGACCATTCATGAGTATCTTGAACACATTAGGCATACTCGTAATAGGCAACGAGATACTGGACGGAGTCATCCTCGACACTAACACACAGTGGATAATACAGCAGACTAAGCCACTCAATTACACAGTAGCCGAGACCATGACAGTGCGCGACGACACCTCGGAGATCGCCAAAGGCATAAACAGGATGAAAGACGATGGCATAGACCTCATCATAACTACGGGCGGATTGGGGCCAACCTTCGACGACATGACCCTGAAGGGAGTTGCAGAGGCATTCAACTTCCCCATGGAGCTCAACGAGAAAGCGTACAGCATAGTAGAGCGCCAGTATAGGCACTATTACGAGAACGGCGTCGTGGATACACCTGAGATAACTGATGCACGAAGAAAGATGGCGGTGTTCCCAGAGGGCGCCATTCCATTGGATAACAGAGCCGGCGGAGCCCCAGGAGTACTGCTGAAAATAGGAGAACTACAGGTAGTAAGCCTCCCCGGTGTACCCAGTGAACTCAAATGGATATACGAGAACCAGTTAAAACCCATACTCAAACAGCAAGTAAAGGGTCACTACTACGAGAAAATAATCCACCTAAACCTCAGAGACGAGTCAACTCTAGCCCCACTCATAGACCAAGCAATGAAGACAGAACCCCAAGTATACATCAAATCCATGGTCAAACCCTACGGCGAAGCAGGCATCAGACTATGGATAAGCGCCCACGGAGAAAACCAAGAAAAAATCAAGGAACGTGTAGACAAAATCGCTGACTTGCTGGTGGAACTCACAAAGGATCAGGTCTATTCATAAAAACCCAACCACCTATATCTATGAACCACATCAAGCATTGGTGAGCTGCTCCTCAGTGAATATTAACGAACTCGACATCCCCATACAGGTCAAACAGAAACTACATGAAAGAGGACTAGAGACACTCTACCCACCACAAGAAGACGCCATAAATACAGGGGTACTGAACGGAAAAAATCTTGTACTAGCCAGCCCCACAGCGAGCGGTAAGACCCTCATAGCTGAGCTCTGTGCCATGAAACATGTGCTGGAGCATGGAGGCAAGGTACTGTACTTGACTCCACTGAGGGCGCTGACTTGGGAGAAGTTTGAGGAGTTTCAGGTATACTCTGATATCATTAAACCTGATGGAAAAAAGATCAGGGTAGGCGTCAGCACCGGGGATATGGATAACAGCAGCCCATGGCTTCAAGCGTATGACATCGTTATCTGCACTAACGAGAAATGTGACAGCCTTCTCCGCCACAGGAGCCCATGGATGAGCGGTATCAGCTTAGTGATCGCAGATGAAATACATCTCATAGGGAGCGACAGAGGACCCACTCTTGAGGTTAGTCTCGCGCGTCTACGCCAGATGAGCCCAGATATTCAGATTCTAGCCCTCAGCGCGACCATCAGTAACACTACTGAGATAGCGGAATGGCTCAAATCAGAGAGCGTCACCACAGATTGGAGACCAGTGGAACTCAGAGAAGGAGTAGCCCTCGGAAATCACATCAACTTCAAAGACGGACAAGTCCAGAACATCGAGAGCCATCATAAACAAGACTCTATCAATCTAGCCCTCAACTCAATCGATGATGGAGGACAAGCCCTAATATTCGTTGAGAGCCGTAGACGAGCAGAAAGCACCGCGCGAGCAACATCAAACGCCCTTAAACTAACACTCTCCAAGAGACAGGAGACAGAACTCCACAGAATAGCCTCTGAGATAAGCAGCCACGGTGAGAAAACCAGACTAACAGATGATCTTGCAGAGATGGTTTCCAAGGGAGCCGCATTCCATCACGCTGGGCTCAACAGAGACCACCGTAGAATAATTGAGACCGCATTCAAACAGGGGTACATCAAGATACTGTGCACGACCCCCACGCTTGCAGCGGGAGTAAATCTACCAGCGCGCACAGTGGTGATAGGAAACTACAAGAGATTCATGGCTGGCTACGGGATGCAACCCATCAAGGTCATGGAGTATAAGCAGATGAGCGGCAGAGCAGGTCGCCCACAGTACGACAAGGAAGGAATAGCGCTACTCATCGCAAGCAGCGAAGACGAACAAGACTACCTCATGGAAGACTATATCCTATCGAAGCCTGAACGAATAGATAGTAGGCTCGCACAGGAATCAGCCCTCCGAGGTCACACATTGGCTGCTATAGCATCTGATTATGCTCACAGCGAGAACAGTTTACTGGATTTCTTTGGCTCAACATTCTACGGATATAACTATCCTACGGCTGGAATCAAGCTCATCCTCGGAAGCATACTGCGCTACTTAAACAGGGAAGGCATGATAGAATATGATGGAGACCACCTCAAGGCGACAGATTTTGGTCGCAGAGTAAGCGAGCTATACATAGATCCATTAACAGCGGTGGTGCTCCGCGACGGCCTAAAACAGGGAGCGCTTGATGTCACAGATTTCACGTGGCTCCATCTTATCTGCCATACGCCTGACATGCGGCCCATACTCAGACCCAGAAGAAGCGACTATGAGCTAGTGGAAAACTATCTTGAAGATCATAGAGATGAGATATCCATCCATCTATCAGAAGGATACGACTACATCGATTACGAAGAAGCCCTTGGAGAGGTAAAGACCGCAATGGTGCTTGAGGCTTGGATCAGTGAGGTATCGGAAAACGATCTCCTTGAAAGATACAACGTTCAACCAGGAGACAGATACAGCGCAGCGACCAACGGGGAGTGGCTCCTGTACTCGGCTCATGAACTAGCAGACGTTCTTGGTATGCCTGAGCCAAAGAGACATCTCATCGAGTTGAGGACCAGAGTCAAGCATGGAGTATCCAAGAAGCTTCTGCCACTTGTCAGACTCAAGGGAATAGGAAGAGTCAGAGCGCAGGTGCTCTTCAACTCTGGATACACTACTGTAGCCAAGCTTAAACGAGCAGACCTCAGGCAGCTGACAGCTTTACCACTCATAGGTCCAAGATTGGCGAAATCCATCAAGGAGCAAGTTGGTGGAGTGGTTGATGAACAAGAGTGGAAAAGACTTGACTCCATCCTTGTTGAGCAGAGCAGCCTCGCCAGCTTCATCGAGGAAGAGCCAGAAGAAGAGGAAGACACAGAGGGTTAGTTTTAATAATAACTGACAGTATAAACTAACCCATGCTAATGAATGAGACCTCAGGATACATCCTCAGAATAAGTCACGATGACTGGGTCCAGCAGATATTTGAGCTAAACAAGTACTACAGCGGCATAATGCGTCACTGGAGAATAGGCACCCCAATACTTCTAGCAAAGAAGACAGAGGTGGGAGACAGCTTCCTCGGCTATGGTATAGCAGACAAGATCGAGATGCTATGGGAGATGAGCCCAGAGGAAGAACACTACTGCAAGGAAAATGGATGGAGATGCGCCATCACCTTCAAACCCCTCATAAGGTTCGAAAAACCACTGCCCATCAAAGAGACCTTCCTAGGA
>CAYTVK010000117.1:0-6713 GCA_964441725.1 uncultured Candidatus Bathyarchaeia archaeon
GAATATAAACGCTACACAGAAGGCTATTCCTGATCACAGTTGTGTGTGATTACCCTGCCCCAACTACTCCGCTATTGGTACCAATACCATTGGGTTTACCTGTACTCCTCTGTGTAGAGGTAAGTTGTTTCACGGAGCAGTTGCTCTATGGTTTCTGTGTTTACCTCGGGGTACCCTGGTGGCCCTGTCTGGTGTTTGTGGAACCTCCACAGGAGCATGAAGAGCTGTAAGGCATCCGGATCAGCCGCCCGCAGGTTCTGGAGTTGAGTGTGAACCGCCCTCATCACGGCATGGATTTCCTCCTCTGGTATCCTATGCCTGCGAGCCATAGGATTTGGATCCAATTCCACCAATATATGTATTGGTACCAATTTTTATCGTAGTATGACCAGAATTTAAAAACATATGTCTTTATAACCCAGAAATGGTATCACTGACTCGGTGTTACGTTATGAGTGCTACTGAGACTGTGACTGGTAAAATCACCCCCGAACAAAAAGAACTGCTGCAGAAACACGGGGTAAATGTAAGCAAACTGCTACGAGAAGCCGTAGAGGCGGAGATCCAGCGGATACAAGAAGAAGAACAGAAAAAGGCGTTAAAAGACGCAGCCAAAATACTCCAAAAGATCCCAGACAAGGACATCATAGATATAATAAGAGAAAACCGTGACCAAAGATGAGCCACGTAATAGACGCCAGCAGCCTCCTAACCCTCATCAAGCAACAGGCTGAACATGCCCATGATACGTTAAAGCAGGGCATAACCGTACCACTAATCTACTACGAGATAGGAAACGCACTACGAACTAGCGCGGTCCACCTCAAACACATAACACCAGAGGAAGCGGAATCCACTCTTGAGAACCTCCACAAAGCATTAGCACTCGTAACCATAACATCCCAGGATAACATTCAAGACTCCAACAAGATACTTCAAAACAGCATCAAATACAACCTGTCATATTATGATTCAGCGTACCTCACAGCCGCGATAAAACACAACGCATCTCTTTTAACAGAAGAATATAAACTAGCAAAAGCAGCTAAACGAGCAAACATAAACACAATAAACACAGACCAACTCCTAAAACCTCCATAAAATAAACACCATTAACAAAATAACAAAAACAACCACAATAATGAGCAGACCGAAAAAGCATAAAACAAAACAACTATTTCCACAGATAATTTCCCCCCGAAAAAATGCGTAAAGTTACCGCTAGCCATTACCATCAAACATAAACCCATCCACACACCACAATATCCCATGAACATTACCGTTGTCGGAATGGGATATGTCGGCATCCCACCAGCAGCCCCTACTCACATCAACCCCAAAACAGCTAATACCCAATAACAAATGGTCAAGAAACTATAGACTCCTCCTTTAGTTAGAGCACTCAATAGACCCCACAGATACACATATTAACCATAACGCCAACAACTTATAACGATGGTAAAATGGCAGAAATAGTCGAGGTGGATAAATCAGGCAGAATAGTCCTCCCAAAAAAGCTACGAGAACAACTAAGCATACAAACCAAAACCAAACTCCTCCTCATACAACGAAACGGAAACCTAACACTAACCCCAATAAACATAGACGATATAGCCAAAAAACTCGAAGCCGAACTAGGAGACACAGACGTGGAAGGAATCGCCAAACAGATCAGGAGAGAGATCAACGATAAAATCCAAAAACAACACCCCGAGCTATCTGCTAGACAATAACGTATTCGTCGCAGCCATAATAAAACCCACCCGAAACACAGCCACACTCAAACTCATCCTACACATGATAACCAGCACCGACATCCACCTAGTCGGAGACCTATACCTCGTCGAGGAGATGATCCGCTACGCAGAAGAGTACCAATCCGAGACAGCAGCCACCCTACTCCAAGCCCTCGCCTCAAAGATAAACATCATACAAGTCGAGCCCAGATACACCAAGATCTGCAAACAATACATAACCACAGACGACCTATCCGACATCCTCCACGCCGCAGCCTGCCTACAATCCGACTCAACACTCATCACCGACGACCACCACTTCAACAATATAAGAGACGAAGGCATCATCAAGGTCCAGAGCACCAAGAACGCCATAAAAATCAGAGCCCGAGGAAGACCATCATCGGATCAAATACGAGACCCTCGTGAAGGTCTACAAGGAGACCTGCCTAAGCGTTAAGATTCTAGAGATTATATCGGCTCTATCCATATAGTTTAATAGTTTTTTATTTCTTCAAGAATCCATATTATTAGGCTTGGTTCGATTCTGAAACCTTTTTCTACGAGAGTGTGAACAGATGCTGTTGCTTCTTCTTTAGTTATGATAGATTTTCTAAGACTTTGAAGTATAATGTAAATAGTTCCATGAACTTTCAACCCCCATGTTTCTGCGAAGGCTCTTCCACATGATTCGTCCATTAATAGCATAGCATTGTTTGTTTGAGCAAGTACGATTGCTTGCGCCTCACCGGGATGAAGTTCTTGGGCGTGTTCCAGTATCATCTGGCTGCCTTCTGTCTGTTTATCGTCAAGTGTCTTAACCTTGACCCAGTTTTTATCGATGCAATCTTTAATAACTAATGCGTCGCTAAAACCTTGTTTTAGCCCATTAATTATAACCTCGTCGTAGACTTCAGTGGGAATAGCAACTTCTTTGTAGAGTTTTTTTAGTAGAGAGATTTTTCCTATTTTTGCGAGCCAAATTAACGGAGTGCTGTCAGAGATAACGGACAAGGGCTATTCCTCTGTTAGGGCTTTGAGGTCTTCTTTCAGGTCGTGTTCAGAGTATTGGATTAATACTTTTTTCTCCCTTAGGATTTCGAGGAAGTTCCAGAGGGATATGCCCGCGTTTTGGGCTGCTTTCCAACTGGTTGCTTGTCCTTCTCTATACAATTCTACAGCGTGTTCAATGTCTTTTTCTTGAATCCCATCATCTAATAGTTCGCGGATCAGAGTAGACCGGTCTTTTTGCTCTTTATTGGCTATTTTATCAAGTTTATCTATGGTTTCTCTGGGTAATCGTAAGCTTATTGGTTCAGACAACTCAATCCACCGTATTACGTTATATATCTAATGTAATATATGGGTTTCTAGTGAATGTTTTTAGTTGATAGTCTTGAGGAAAAAAAAGTTATTTTCCCCGATATCACCGCCTACCAGTTACATCAAAACATACACAGCTATCAACAACACCGAGAATGAGCACGAGATCAATAACAACGCCATAAAATCAAAGCCAACGAAAGCTACATCATCGGGGTAAACCACAAGAACAACCAGGTGTCCGACTTCTTCATCAAAGTACCAGAAACCCTTGTTAACAACCCGAGGAAACTATTTGTAGATGCCTTACCCTATCCTAGGACACTTCATCACAGAGTTCCACCATTGGCTGAACCAGCTAACCCTCACAGACATCATATACATATACTGGCCCCTCATAATATTCGACGCCCTCCGCTCCATCACAAAAAACATCGCAATCCTACTCGATAAAGCCATCCCGAGGAAGAATAAACAACCAACCATCTACCCCCACATCTCCCTGATAATCCCCGCCCACAACGAGGAAAAAGTCATAGAGAGCAACATCCAAGCCGCCCTCGAAGCAGTCTACCCACACAAAGAAATAATAGTCGTCGATGACGGCTCAACAGACAGAACCCACGAGATAGCCCAAAAATACTCCAACAATGGTCTAATCAAGCTCATCCACAGAGACTACGCCAGCGGCTCCAAATCAGGGGCACTCAACTACGGTATACTATTCGCCAAAGGCGAGATTATCATCACCCTCGACGCCGACACGCTCCTCGAACGCACAGCCTTGATGGAGATAATCAAACCCTTCGCCAACCAAGACACCGTAGCCGCCTCAGGGAACGTGAGAATCCTACGCGGAGAAAAAGGAGCAACAAACCTCCTCGTTAGACTCCAAGCCTACGAATACCTTCAAAGCCTAGAGCTTGGGAGAAGATTCAACTCCCTAGTAGGAACCCTGATGATCATAAGCGGTGCATTCGGGGCATTCAGGCTAGAAGAAGTGAAGAGCCTAGGAGAATACAGCGCCAGCACAATAACCGAAGACTTCGACATGACAATCATGTTCAGAAAGCTCAACAAACGAATAGTCTTCGAAGCCAAAGCAGTCTCATGGACCTTCTGCCCAGAGACTTGGAGCGACTGGCTGCGCCAGCGAATCAGATGGACACGGGGACAAGCCGAGACCCTCTGGAAACATAGAGACGTGTTCACACGCAACGAGTACAGCCTAAGCTTCGTGGCAGCGGTAATAGACATGCTACTCATGGACTTTGCGCTACTATTCATCAGGACAGGCTGGCTCCTATACTACGCCTTAACTCAAGTTAGATTATTCCCATTCATCATAATCCTCATGTTCATAATCTACCTAGCACTGGAGTTGATGACGACGCTCACAGCCGGTTTTCTATCACCCATAAAAGGCGACTTGAAAAAAGTATACCTAGTCCCCGTCATGGTCCTCTTCTACAGACCACTCTACGCATTGGTCCGACTATACGCCTACACCCAGTTGGTCATAAAAAGAGAAAGACGATGGTAGATTTGAATCAAATTATCGATGAATATAATTAACCTGAACACAATGATCGTACTCAGAAAAAACGGGGTAAAGACCATCCCACTCTTAGACCCAGGAAGAAGATCCCGAATAATGCATATTAGAAGAGCGTCTTACAAAGACAAGCTATTATCCACTCTGCTAAAGGATAATATGCAAACAATCACCCCAAAGATCGGAGCCAAAATCTCCTACCCACAAATCGAGAACGCTCTAAACATCAACAGCGAAAAAGCCATAGAACTACTCAACGAACTATGGGAAGAAGGTTACCTCCTACGAACATTCCACTCCATCGTATACTCCTGCCCCTATGACGGCACAACCCATCTACGACCTAAACTAGTGTGCCCGGAATGTAAATCCGAGGACATCGAACGCGTAGAACTCGTGGAACACCTCGGTCAGGGCCACGTCGATATCGAGAAAAAATTTCTCAAGGACGGAAAATACGTTTGCCCAGTATGCAATAAAACACTGAAGACAATTGGTGTAGACTACAGAAAACCCGGCTACGCCTACCACTGCCTTTCCTGTAACTCACTCAACCCGGAGCCCCTCAGGCTATGGGCGTGCATTCTCTCAAGGCACACATTCACCCCCGAGGAAGCTGGGTCAACCAGAGTCTACTCGTATAACTTAAACCAAGATAAAGTCGAGGAACTACAGCAAAGAGGGGAGCCTGAAGTCGATGTCTTCCAAAAAATAGAGCAATACGTAATGGAGGAAAGCCCCTCCACGCCCCTAGATACCATCCAACAAGTAGCCAAGATATTCAGGGTAAGAAACTACGATGTAAGAGTCCGCTACATCAAAGAAGAATCATCGGGGAAAAGACACGCCATCGATATATACGCCTCCAAAAAACCCGACGTAGTCATCATCATAGGATTCATACTTGACCCAGAGAAAGCGAGAGAGACCATCGACAACTTCCTTTCAGTGGTAAATGACATCGAGTCTACAAGAGCCATACTTGTAGCTGTGCCAACCCTAGACCAACCAGTAATCGACTACGCAAGAGAAAACAAGCTCAGCATAGTTGACGGCGTAGACATATACGAGGCAATCGAGAAACTTGAGATGCTCATGGACATAGAAGAGATCATAGTTCACAAAGAACAATAGACGAGAACCGCGCACAAGGTCATAAGCAACGCCATGAAAATCAAGACCAGAGGAGGCTCCATCATCGGGGTCAACCACAAAAACAACCCCGTATTCGACTTCTTCATCAAGGTACCAGAGGCGAACGGCTTGAACCCCATCACCCAGATAATACCAATTCAGATCCTAGCCTACCAACTCGCTGCACTCAAAGGAGCAGGCCTATACCAACCCATCTCCGGCTTTAAGGCCTTTTCATTAACCATCTGAGTATACAGGTCCCTATCCGAGCAGGAAAAGAGGTTAGACGCCCTAAAACGAGTAATAACAAACCTAGAGATACTCGAACTAGACCGCGATGCAGCCTGTAAAGTAGCGGAAATATCTGGAACACTAAACAGAGAAGGAAGAGGAATCGACCCCTTCGACTCACTAATAGCTGGAATCGCCCTCACCAGCGGAGCCGAAGCACTAATAACCCGAAACACCAGCCGCTTTAACAGAATAAAAGGTCTGGCTACCGAGATACACTAGAATAACGTCTCATTATGCCACAAGAAACATCACATCGAATAATAGCTCTGAATTGGTACTAATTATCATGGATGCTTAACACCGTGTCTTTATATCCCGTTAATAATAATCTATGACTCTGTGTGTGAGGTTTAAGTGATTCTTTGCACTCAGGCTCCTTATTCTCTTTTGAAACCGTCTGGATGATCTTGAACCATAAAGGCGCCCTCTATGCTATGGTTGACGGCGTCTTACTGGAGGCTAGACAAGGGTTCGCGAAGGACCCATCCAGGGTCTTTAAGGTAATCAGGTTCATGGCTGGAGAAGAAGAGGTTACCAAGATATGCTGCAGTTACTGGCCTGGTGATGTTTGCTGCGATGGAAAGCCTATTGGGGTTTACCGCGGTGAATTGATCAAGGCTATCGATAACACGTACTTCGGCTTAGTCTCTCACCAGTTTTCTTCATCCCCT
>CAYTVK010000118.1:0-6632 GCA_964441725.1 uncultured Candidatus Bathyarchaeia archaeon
CCAAGTCGTGGATCATCCCAACCAGAATAAGTGCCATCATCTATGCCAGCCCGCATCTTGGATTTACTGAGGATTCCCACCTCTAATCCTAATCTGCCTACGTTGATTATCTCTGGATACTGCCAGCCAAGGTGTTTCTGTAGCCATCTTTGACGCGTAGTATTGACATCGTGTTCCTTTCCCCGTATAACATGAGAAACACCCATGAGATGGTCGTCGATTCCGCAACTGAAATTGTATAGAGGCCAAACACGGTACCTGTTCCCCATTCTAGGGTGCCATACCTCACTGATCCTTAGCGCTGGCCAATCCCTGACCGCGGGATTTGGGTCTTTGAGGTCTGTTTTTATTCGTACCACAGCCTCTCCTTGCTTGTATGTGTCATCCAGCATCATGTTCCAGCGTCTTAGCTGTTCCTTTGGTGGTAAATCTCTGCATGGACAGGCTTCTTTCGCCATGTAGAGTTTCCTAAAAGTTTCCACATCGCAGTCGCATACGTACGCGTTTCCCTCTTTGAGCACCTGTTCAGCGTACTTGTAATAGATGTCAATCCTGTCGGACTGGATGTACTGCTCGTCTATCTTCACTCCGAGCCAAAGCAGGTCTTCCTTGATAGCGTCATACATCTCAGGGATAGGCGGTTTTACCTCTGCGCTTGTATCTTCATATCTGAGGATAAAGTGGCCCTTGTACATCTTGGCGTATTCGTCGCAGAAGGTTATGGGTTCCGCTGATCCGAGATGTAGTGCTCCATCTGGGTTAGGGGCAAACCGGGTTTTAATCATAGGCCATTTATCGACGTTCTCCAGTGGTGGAAGAGTTTTTGGCTCCTCCACTATCTTCTTGGATTCGAGAAGCTCGGGGTAGTTTTCCTCGACGTATTTCTGCTGCTGTTCATGTGTCCATGAGTTAACTTCTTTGATGCCTTGATTGATGATGGGTACTATTTCCTTGATCTTTGCCTTGAGTTCAGGGTATTCTGCCAAGACCTTGCCTATCACTGAGCCTACTTGAGCTACCCCATCATGTTGGGACGCGTTATGGGCGGCGAATTTCCTCGCTGCCTCTATTATGTCATCGTTTGTCATGGACACGGTTTGTCTCGATGAATAGGAAGGAGATGGCTATTATTCCTTTCTAATACTCTCTCTGTACGAAATAGTTGACTAGCTCGATGAGCTGCTGCTTCGCTGGAGAATCCTTGATGTTTTCAATGCTCTTGAACGCTCTCTCAGTGTATTTTTTAGCCTCTTTCTTGGCGTATTCAATTGATCCTATTTCATTCAATGCCTTCATGGCTGCTTCTATGGCTTTATGATCAGATTCCTCATTCATTGCACTCATCAATATTTTACGTTGTTTATCGTTTGCATGTTTGAGGGCGTGGATCATGATCATGGTCTTTTTTCCTTCTCTGATGTCGCTTCCAACGGGTTTACCGAGTTTGGACTCATCAGCGGTGATGCCCAAAACATCGTCAATGATCTGGAACGCGAGACCAGCATCCCAGGCGAATTTACCCAGCGCCTCAATTGTTTCATTTGGGGCTCCAGCTACTATTGCCCCCACCTCGGCGCAAGCCCTGAAAAGTGCGCTGGTTTTTGCACCTATCATTAATAGATAATCTTCTTCTATTACATCAGTAGCCCTCGGGTAGCTGATGTCCAGTGCCTGTCCTTCGCATAATATGATGGTGGCGTCAGTCATCTCCTGAAGAGTACTCAACACATCATCCGAGGACATGTGAGCGGGCGCATAGTCTAATACTGATTGATATACCTTGGCGAATAGCAGGTCTCCTGCGAGTATCGCCATAGGTTCACCGTATTTTGCGTGAACGGTGGGTTTTCCACGACGCAGAGCATCATGATCCATGACGTCATCATGGACGAGCGTGAAGTTATGTAGTATTTCCAAGGCTGCTGCGAATGGTATGGCGTCTTTTTGTCTTCCACCAGTTGCTTCGCAGGCTTTGATGGTCAGAAAAGGGCGTAATCGTTTTCCCCCAGCGTGGATAAGGTGTCTGCCTGCCTCATAGAGCTGTTTTGGTTTTCTATCCTGCAGGACGCTTTCTATGAATGCGTTGACTGGTTCAGCGGTCTCTAAGAGGTTTTCCTGAATCTTCTGAGCCTTGGACATTTTCATGGATAGACAATATGAAATGCACTTAAATTATTCTATCTCCGATTCACGTACTTGTTAAGATCGAAGCCCCTGAGCCTGAGCCATTCCGCTGTTCGGCCCATCACTAAAACAGGTACATTGTGAATTTCATCGATGTTTTTGGCTCCAACGAGAAACATAGCTACACGTATCTCTCTGATAATATTATCCACATACTCAGACAAGGCGTCTTTGCCCTGTACAGCTTTCTCAAGGAAGGGCTTAGCAATACCACCAACATTCGCGCCTAGTGCAATGGATTTAACTATCTCGACACCGGTCCTAATGCCTCCGCTGGAGATGATGGAGAGGTCTGTTTTCTGTGAAGTCTCCACAGTACTGACGGCTGTGGGTATTCCCCAGTTCCAGAAAGCCTGCCCCAGATACTCCATCTCCTTCTTTCCCATCTCTTTAGCGATGTGATATTCAACAGCACTCCAGGATGTTCCCCCTACGCCGCTGATCTCTAAACCTGATGCTCCCGCTTTCTGCATCTTTAACGCGTCCTCCCATGCGATACCTGCTCCTGTTTCTTTCATAACTAGAGGAACAGAGAGATGTTTCTTGAGTTCTGATATTTTCGCATAGATACCTCCGTACTTAGTGTCTCCATCTACCTGTACTGCCTCCTGAAGGGGATTCATGTGTAACGCCAAGGCATCAGCCTCAATCATCTCGATGCATTTCTCTGCCTCAGATACCCCCCAACCGAGACTGAGTTGAGGACATCCAAGGTTTCCCATAACAAAGGTTGAAGGCGCCATCTCACGTACAATGCTGAACGTTGGCACTGTTTCAGGTTGAGCGATGGCTATTCTTTGGCTTCCGACGCTGATGCCTATCTGTTTCTCCTCGGCTACCTCAGCGAGAACCTCGTTGACTTTAGCGGCTTCCTCGGTTCCGCCTGTGATTGCACTGATTATGAGTGGGGCTGCGAGTCTCTTCCCAAACAACTCTGTTTCCGTTGATACTTCGTCTAAATCGATTTCGGGTAATGCTCTGTGAATTAGTCTGATGTCCTGAAATCCTGTTGAGATGTCCGTCTCAACGTTTTCTTCGAGGCTTACCCTTATGTGACGCAGTTTTCTTTTTTCTATCCCACTCATGGGATTACAATGTGAGAATGGTGCCCATTACTTTTTCCCCTCTCAGCGCGGACTTGACACGAGCTGGGGCTAAGGCGTTCACAAAAATCACCTTTACGCCTGATTTGACTGCTTCTTCAGCCTCCTCTAGTTTCCCCAACATCCCACCTGTTACATCAGTGTATGTGGTGTCGCCTACGTCTGCGGTCATGTTGCTCAAGGAGATTTTCTCGATTAATTTAGCGTTCTTATCTGTCTTGGGATTTGAGGTGAATATTCCATCCACGTCTGAGCCGAAGATGAGGCTCTCTGCGTCGAGATCGATGGCGAGTCTAACGATGAGTTGATCCCCAGATAATATGGCGAACCCCTGTTCGGTATCAAGTACAGCGTCGCCGTATAGAACGGGTACAAGACCAGTGTCAATAAGTCTCTTAATGATACTGAGATCAATATCCACTAATCGTGTGCCCTTTGTAACAAGCATGGATGAGGCGCTGACACCGAAGGCAGGTAACCCGGCTTCAAGCAACTTGTCCACCATAGTCTGGTTTAAACGCGTCATGGCTTGATGGGTCTCGCTGAACCCAATTAGCTGATCAGAACTCTTCAACCCATTTGATATTGAATATTTTTTAGCAACAGGGTGCCCAAAACTCCCCGCTCCATGAACAATGATAAGAGACCTTGAACCAGACTGCACAATTTCCTCAGCGAGACGCTTTATATTATCTTGATCGGGTGAAAAGGATCCGTCTTTATGGGTGATAACGCTCCCGCCTAGTTTAAGAATCTGCATTTTCCTCTTCAACCCACATGCTCTCGACGCCCTTATCAGTCAGAGAAACTCGGTAAGAATCGCTCTTTCTACGTCGAATCGCCTTCTCAATATGGGGTATATCAGGCTCCTCGGCTAATGCTATCATGCATCCACCGCCACCTGCTCCAGTCAATTTAGCTCCGAGAGCCCCATTATTCCTAGATGTGTGGCATAGTATCTCAAGCTTCATCGTGGAGACACCGATAGCTGAAAGAAGCCCGTGATTAAGGTCCATCAGGTCTCCTATTCGCCCAAGATCAGTTTTCTGCAGTGCATCGAGACCTGATTCAGCAATTAACCCCATTAAATCAAAAACACTGTTCATCTCCTTTGGGTTACGTGATTTCAGTGCAGCTACGTCTTCCACCATTTTTCTGGTTGAACGCTTCTTCTTGCTGTTTCCTATAATGAATGGAATATCACGTTCTATTTTGTGGCGTTTTATACCATGTTCCTTATCATAGCTTAAGATCCCTGCAAAGGTTGAGACACTGTTATCCACCCCGCTAGGGCTGCCGTGGATTATGGTTTCTCCTTCAAAAGCTATTTTTGATATTTCCTCAGGTTTTAGATCCGCATCATGGAGGCGTTCAATAGCCCCAACTGTAGCGACACAGATAGCCGCGCTACTTCCCAGCCCTACAGCGATGGGTATCATGCTGCGAACCTTGAGGTTTGCACCACCTTCAGCGCCAATGTATTCCATTGTCTTCTTCACTGCAATGTTGAGAGCTGCTAGGTTTCTTCCACGCCAAACCTTCCCCCTGACGGCGTAATAAACATCGTCGTCAAAGTACCCGCTAAACCCAAGGTTATCTGCGTCTACGAATATCTTGTTGTCTTTTCTCTTCTCTGCAATGACCTTGGCTCTCCTATCTATAGCGAGAACCACTGCGGGTTTTCCATAGACTACACTGTGTTCGCCAAATAGGATCATCTTTCCTGGGGCTGTGGCCTCGACATGCATGTTTTACTCGTCCCTAGATATCTTGGCTGACGCATATCCAACGACTGCGCTATTATCGCCTACTATATCCCCGCTCGTGTAGTATGTAAGTACCTCTGCTCTATTGGCTTTTTTCAGCTTTGAACATACCAGAGCAGCCGAGATCGGACCATATCCACAGGTGGTTATATGATGCTCTTTTACAGATTCTTGAAGCTGTTTCTCATCCATTGCGCGTACAGCGTCAAGCACATACCTGTCTTTCTTATTCGCAGACTCCTTTGGTTCCTGATGCGTTAGATCAGACGAAGCCACTATGACTATGTTTTTGTTTTCTGATGCCGCGTATATTGCTTGACCTAGCTCTCTGCTGGTATCTAGGTCTTGATATCCCATGCATATTGGGACAAACGGGAAATCGTGATAAATGAACTGCAGAAATGGTAGCTGCACCTCTACGCTATGTTCTCTTATGAAAGCTGATTCATCGCTTCTAGCTGTATCAGATATTTCAATTATCTTGGACGCTAGCTCGGAGTCTATTGATAGATCGCCCAGCGGGGTTCTCCAGACGCCTTCACTCATAACTGAGACAGGTGTGCCCCATCCAGTATGATTAGGTCCTATTACGACAACTGAGTCTGGTTTAGGTTGCTCTCCAAGAGCTAGATAGCTGTGAGCTGCCGCTGGCCCAGAATACATGTATCCTGCGTGAGGACATACAACAGAGATAATGCCTTTATTTTGTATAGACTCGGGTAATCTGCCCGGTCCAAATGGGTGATTAAAACAATTAATTATCTGCTGTCGGAGTTTCTCGGGTGAGGCGGCATAGAAGGCGCCTGCAACTGCTGGTCGCCTGATGGCCATTTTTTCCTCACCTACAGAGTTGTCTCGAAGTCTTCGATGGTTGCTCCGAATTCTCCGCTTGCTGGGAGTGTGCCTTTCTCTCTTAGTATTTCTCGTGCTAGTAACCAGTAGACTATTGCGAGGCTTCTTCTTCCCTTGTTGTTCACAGGGATGATGAGGTCAACATCTTTGAGGCTGTTATCTGTGCTGCAGAGGGCTATTACGGGTACACCTGCCTGTGATGCTTCTTCCACGATCTGTTGATCTGCTAGACTGTCCGTAACTATAACAGCCAGTGGTTCAAAGAAGTCATCATACTCAGGGTTAGTGAATGTGCCGCTAGTGAATCTTCCAGTGTAGGATTTGCACTCCAGTACGTTGCAGAATTTTTCAACCGGATTTACTCCGTATCGTTTACTGCTAGCGACACAGATTTTGTTTAGACTCATTCTCGATAGGAATTTTGCGACTACTTTGATTCTCTCATTCATCTGTTCCATGTCGAGAACGTATAGACCATCTGGACGTACTTTGTAAATAAAGGGCTCCATGTCTTTTGTCTTGATTCGTGTTCCTATGTGGACGCCTGCGCTTAGTAGTATTTCCTGGGGTAATAGTAGATTATCGTTAACTTCAACTTCCATGCGATTATTTACCTCCTCTAAGATCGGGGACATCTCTATCTTCGTGGAACTTGAGTACATCATCCAGTATCTCTACGTGAGAAAGAAGCATTCTACGGCAGCAGTACCTTGTGACGCCTAAGTCA
>CAYTVK010000119.1:0-4922 GCA_964441725.1 uncultured Candidatus Bathyarchaeia archaeon
CTAACCCAGACCCTGTGAGCGGGGGCGTCTGAGATGGGTATAATCATGTACCGGTCCGTGGGCACATTAGCGCTGTTTAGAGCCGCTCTCATCATCTCTATACGTTCACCGGCAGTGAACGGGTTATCGTGTTGATGGCTCATCTGTGCGCTTCCGACGACTAAGACAAGGTTATCGCATTCTTTAAGGATGGTTTGGATAGCAAATAGGTGTCCGTAGTGGAATGGCTGGAATCTTCCGACAAAAAGCGCTCTAGTCATAGTCTGGGCTTCCTTTTGAGATGGTAGGACATCGGGAGTTTATGTGTTTTCCTCTATTACACCGTGTTCTAAACTTTGAAACAATCGTTCTAAACAGTGGGATTATACTAAACTCGTAGTTTCTTCTATACAGAGAAAGACATTGAACAGAACATGGAGCATAATTATGGCACTCGCGTTGCTGAGCCTATTTCCCTTCTACAACCTGTACACGGATGGGCAGTATACCGAGGATAAGGCGGTCAAAGTAGCTACACAGTTCCTGAAGAACTCACCTACATATAGCTTCGACGGCATGGAGGACAACATCCATGTGGTGAGTGTTGATACAATCAGTATGCCCAACACTTGGAGTATTACTATCGACTTCACGTCCCGTAACGCTGGATACGGTGATCGCACAGGTGCGATGGTGGCAACCGTAGTGACCGATCACACCATGGTGATAACGGCTAGTGAGGGAAAGATTACCTCAGCCATCACTGATGACACATTCGATGAGTTAACAGAGACAATGCTCAATACACCACAGACCTCGCAAATGGAGGCTGAGGAACTAGCTTTGGAGTGGCTTAGGAGTGCCCCCACTTTCAGCTATGATGGTATCAATGCTAGTATGACTATAATTGACAGCGTCGTGGCCGAGAGTTACCCTGAACAGTACTTCATCAGCATAGGTTTTGATTGTGCGCACGCTGGTTACGGAAACAGAACAGGCATGGTGCTAACGCAAGTGATAACACATCACGAAGCAGTTGTGGTAATGAGCAGCAGTCAGATTCGTAGTGCTATCATTGACGATGAGTGGGATGAACTCAATCAAGTGATGAAAAACGCCCCAGACATTGTCTCACCTGAGGAAGCAGTCAGTATCGTGATCCAGTATCTAAATGAAAACTATCCAGAGGCTATCTTCTTGACCATGACAGATGAATGGACTGTGGCTAATTTGACGCCTGAGGGGCTCCTTGGTAAATCAACTCTTCAATACAGTGGGGATGATTGGACAATAACTGAAAGTTACCCTGTGGTCTGGAAACCCGTTTACTCGATTCAGGTGGAAAACACTGCAGGATTCAACTGGAGAGGCTCAGTAGATCAGAACGAAACTGTAACCGAGTTATCCAATTAATCTTATTTATTCGGTACCTTTTCTTGGTATACCAGACTCGCATGGTACACCCGTCTGACAAAAACCACAACCATACCCATCGAAACCATAGTGACGAGAAACATACTCTTGCGTCATGTTCACATACTTCTGGCAGATTATCTTGTTGTGTCCTTTCTCGGTTATTGCGCCAATGGGGCACCGATCAATGCATTTCCCGCAGGTTCCCTCAGTGAGAAACAGGCAGTACTCATTATGATTCTCATATGGGCGTACAGCCGGTGGAATATATGAGTCAACGATTACGCTTCCGCTTCTCATAGCCTTCCCCTTTGGAGTTATCAGTGCGTCGCTGAGACCGAATGTGCCGAGTCCAGCCGCGTATGCTGCGTGACGTTCGCTCCATGTTGAGGCGAACCCGTACTTTTCCGATATTGCACCCTTCCAGAGGGGGCTAATCATGGGCGCCACCGCATCATAGCCATGAGCTTCAAGAATCTTCTCCATGTGTTTTCTGAGTTTGACGTTTACTTTTTCACCCATTATCCTTGATCTCGCCCAGCGTTCACTTGGAAAATGTGTCTCTTTTCTGTGGTCTCTTTTCGTTGCCTCTGTCTGGGGAAGTACCCAGCTAACCACCGTTAGCTTTGCGGGTTCATACTCTTTACTATACTTGTGCTTCATGAACTCATTGGGCAATATGTAGAAGTCGCCTATATCCTGTTTATAGAAAGAGTAGAGTGGGTCTGATCCATTGCTGAATCCCACGAGGGGTTCAGCCCACGCGGGCTCATTGTCCCATTTCTCCATGCTGTTCTCAGGCCCAGCGATGAAAGTCTTTATCTCTTTCTCTATCCATTCACCGAGATTACTTATACTCATACCATGATTTGACCGTAAGCGCTTTATTTAAAATAGGATTCATCCAATTAACAAAACCCTTGGTGCCAAGCTTGGAAGAACTAAAATTTCTATACCTAACATGGGAAGATGTGCAGAGGCTAGCTGAAAAAACAAGCGACATGATCTGGAAGGACGGATTCAAGCCTGATATTATGATTGCTGTGAGCAGGGGAGGGTTCGACCCCGCGAGGATAATCAGCGACCAGCTTGGGATCAGGAAACTCGCTAGCTTACAAATAATCTACTACAGTGGGTTGAACGAGAAACATAAGAAACCAGAGGTTCTTTTCCCCCTTAACGCCCAGATTGAAGGATTGAAGGTTCTTGTGGTGGATGATGTATCTGATAGCGGACACAGCTTGATGGCAGTCAAAGAATACGTCGAGAAAAATGGGGCATCTGAGGTTAAGATCGCGACGCTGCATTACAAGCCATGGAGCAAGTACAGGCCTGATTACTATGCTGAGGAAGTTGACAAATGGATTCTGTACCCTTGGGAACCCAATGAGTCAGTGCAAGACCTCGCTCGCATGCTCTCGGAGAAAGGATACTCCAAAGACGAGGTTTCAGAGAGGTTACGAGAGATAGGGTACACAGAACACGAGATTAAGAGATATCTAAGAATCTGAGAAAACGTAGAGGGTCTCGTCGTATTTTCTACCCATCCACTCGGTCCCCGGATCATAGCGGGTTAACTTCTTCTCTTTGAGAAGCTTTGTTAACCTATTGTTTGCCTCTTCTACACTGATATCCGTGTTTCGTAGCAATCTTAGAGGAACGTTTACGCCAACTGGACGCGCTGGCAACCTGTGTCTTGTAGCCTTGGGTGTTAAAATCTTCTTCTCCTTGGCTATTTCTATAACCTGTTCCTTCTTGACGTTAGGAAGGTACAGTATGGCTTCGTAATTTCCAGATGCGACGTTTTCCTTGGCATCTGACTCAGTGCAGTGCTCTACCTCGTAACCCCACTCCTGAAGCCTACGCTCAAGCCTGTAGCATTTTCTGAAAACCTCAACGAGGTCATCGCCATCAGTTATGATCCTGTAAGCCTTATCCTTGAATATGAGCAACAATCCGTCATCATCTTCAGGGTTCTTATTTAGATCATATGGCTCAAGTTTAAGACCCAGTTCTTTTAGTAGCGATTCAGCGTTCTCGACGCTGAAGGGAGCTGGTATTATTCTGCACCATTTCTGCACACTGATACTTGGATTGAGATAGTCAATCAGGCATACACATGTAAATCGGCATCCGAGCTCCTTCATTATAGCAGTCCTATGCATCCCGTCGAGCACAACATGTGTATTTCTGTCTACGATTATCGGTGCTGACTGAACCCCGTCCCGTTCGATGCTTGCCTTAAGCTTGTTCAGCTTATAGGGGATTATCTCCTCATGGATCAATAGACTATCTGTCTCAACGAGGGCGATATCAAGCACCAAGCCCTCATGGTTAATAGAGTAAGCTATGGGAGATTTAGACATCTCAGATTCATACATCTAAGAGCCTATTATGTTTAACTTTTAAAATTACTCAAATTCTTGGAGAGCCTCTTCGGCTTCCTCCATGGCGGCAGCCATTAGATCAGATTTCACAACAGTGGTTATGTATCCCGCGATCTTGTTTCTTAGTTTCTTGCTTGTGTCGAGGCCGATTTCCTTGAGGAATTGCTTATTTTGCTCGAACTCAGGCTGGAAGCTGTACTCATACTTCTCAATCAGCTCCATGCTTATTCTTTTAATCATCTCTGTACGTACTTTTCCCAAACTAACGCACCGTTATATGTCTTTGATATCATTTACGCCGGCCTTTTAAACGTTTAGGCTAGGGTTCCTCCTCTAACCTTATTATATCCAGCGCTATTGTGTATTCTCTCCGGTTAGTATGCCTCTCAGTTCCATGTCGTAGGTTATGTTGTTGAGGGTTAGGTTAAGTTCTATATCCGTCCATGTATTGTTCTGCAGCGTGCTTTCTTTGATGGTTACACTGTTTACTATGGTTTTATTGTAGAATGCGTCCAAGGTTATGGATGAGTTCAGTCTACTGTTACTCGTCCTGACTCGGTAGGTTATCGTGTAGTTTCCTCGTGGCACTATCTCGTATGGCCCATACCAGAGGGTTCTGGTCTGTAAGCTCATGTTCTGGTATGCCAGTATGGTTCCCGTTGTGCTTGTTGGGTCCCGTATGGTTTTCATGTTCTGTGGGATCAAGTCGCTATAAGTGTAGGTCCGGTTTATCGGCTCGTAGCTGATGGTTTCCCCCTCATAGTCTAGCTTGTAGAGGTATATGTTGTCGTAGAAAGCCAGTAGCCTGTAGTTGTTCTGTCTGATGGGGCTGAAGGCGTATTTTATGGTGTTATGGGGGTCTGTTTCTAGGTCGATGAGTACGTAGTCTGTCTTTAGACCCGTGATCCAGTTTATGGCGTCTTTCCATGTTTTCACGTCCTTGAAGGTGGGTGGAATCATCACGTATGCGTTGAGTCTGTTTAATAGATGTGGAAAGAGGTTGTCCTGTGTTAGAACCGATGCGTTGCTTGGTATCATGTCTATTATCTGTGCGAGCCGTATGTTCCTTGTGGACTGGTTTGGTTTTTCATAGGCTGGGCTCAGATGTAGCCCTCATGTGAATGGACTGAGGGGGGAAAGGCT
>CAYTVK010000119.1:4932-6592 GCA_964441725.1 uncultured Candidatus Bathyarchaeia archaeon
AGGCTCGTGATGATGATTAACGTTGTTGAGACAGGGATGAAACGTTTTGTAAAAACAGAGTCTCTTCCTTCTACTATTCTGTTTACGCCCACTATGAAGCCCGTGTATATGAATGGGATGACGTAAGCTGAGTACTGGAACCCTATCCTATAATATGGTGGATAGTTGCTGAGGAGAGATATCGCGAACCATGGAGCTGTTGGGAGCAAGTATAGGGGAAACTGTGATGCGACTATGAGGTATGGTGTGAATAATGATAGCAGATACCCCAGCTTGTTATACCATTCATAATTGAGGGCTTCCAAAACCTTCAACGGATGCGTTAAAGCATAGAAGGGAATCTTCAGCGGGTCGTCAACGCCTAATATCGCGTAGTGTTGACCGGCCTTTAAATGGGCGGGGATATCAGGGTTGAAATAGCTTATCGAATATGTTGAAGCCAGCTTCCACACCGACGCGGATATTATGAAGGCAAGCATGATTGCCAATATTTCTCCTCGTTTCACCTGATTCCGGTCTTTTAGCAGGATAATTAATAGGAAAACCGAGTAGGCGACCATCAAGTAGAAAACCTGCTCCTGTACTGCTAGGGAGATGTTGGTAGCAATGAAGAGCATGAACCAGTTCCGGGATAACGTATAGTATACTACATAGCCCAGCGTAAGCGGTAAGAAAGCTTGTACGTGAAAATCGTAGCAGTTTATACCGTGCAGAGAAGAGTTCAACAAATATAGGCAAGCTAACAAACAGCTAACCTGCTTGCTGTGAAATAACGTCGCTATCTTGAAGATGGGTACCACTGATAGAGCTAGAATAAGGGACTGAATGATGAGTATTGTTTCTGCGCGTTGTGACAGGTAGTAGAATGGTATAAGCGTGAAGAGTATTGGGCTGAAATGTATTCCAAAGAAACTTCCCGATGGATTAACGTGAAGCTCACAGGTATAGTAGAACATTTTGTCGAGGTTTATCGTTGTCCAGAATCCTTGGTCGAAGATTCCGAGGTCCCATGCATATGTGGTAAAACTATCATGCTTGGATAGGGTAAACCATGAGAATGATACCGTGTATATCAAAATTGCAGTGAGCAGTATTACTTCATACTGCTTCTCTCGTATTCTTTCCCAGAAATTCATCTATTTTTCAGACATGTAAAATCCATTTAAGAATGCTGTAACTCCAATAAAATACGTTGAAAACAATTAATTTTCACACATACATCAGGTTTATAACTAGAATACATAGAAAACTTAAGGTAACTGAACTAATAAATGAAAAAGGGAAGATTTCCGGTTTCTTCGCTGAAATACTCGCAAGTATTAAATATTTATCGAAAAGAAATAAGGAAATAGAAGGGAATGGTATTGCCCAGTGAAATAAAGACCGCCCCCATGCACAAACTGATAAAACGAGCGGGTGCTGATCGCGTCAGCGAAGAGAGCGCCCTCGCATTGGGTGTTGCTCTTGAAGAAATCGGGATTAAGATAGCTCATGAGGCTATTGATTACGCTCACCATGCGGGTCGGAAAACAGTAAAGGCGAGAGATATCGAGATAGCCGCAAAAAAGGTTCTTGATCGATAAGACTCATCAATTTTTTAATCATACTTGCTCTAATTATCTGATTTTAGTCAGTCTTGTCGAGTCTTATGTTCAGTAAC
>CAYTVK010000120.1:0-6534 GCA_964441725.1 uncultured Candidatus Bathyarchaeia archaeon
TGCATCTAATGAAGAAGTAATAGCATCAGCCAAGGCGGCTCAGGCAGATGAATTCATCACCGAGTTCCCCAACGGATACGATACCATAGTCGGTGAGAGGGGAGCCAATCTAAGTGGAGGACAAAAACAACGTATCGCTATAGCAAGAGCGTTACTGATACACCCAAAGATTCTGATACTTGACGACAGCACCAGCGCGGTAGACATCGAGACAGAGATAAAGATCGAGGAAGCGCTGGATAAGATTCTCTCGGATACAACCAGCTTCGTGATCGCTCAACGCATCAGTACCGTGTTGAACGCAGATAAGATACTGGTTCTAGATGAGGGAAAAATCGCCGCGGAGGGAACCCACAGCCAACTGATGGATACTAGCCCAATTTACAAGGAAATATATGACAGCCAACTGGGCAACGGAGGCGCCGTCCAATGAGCAACAATAACTCAAACGCCAAAGAAGGGCAAGCTCAAAGACCTCCAATGGGTCCCAGACACGGAATGATGGGGTCCATCGAGAAACCGAAAGACACGCGGGGAGCATTAAACAGACTCGTTGGCTATCTAGGAGAATACAGACTACAACTAATAGTAGTGTCAATACTCACAATCGGCGGCACGTTACTGAACCTAGCTGGACCATACTTGCAGGGAGTAGCCATCGACCAATTCATAATCGGAGGAGACAGAGCAGGGTTACTAAGAATCGTGCTATTAATAGCTGGAACCTACATATTCGCGGCCCTCGCTTCCATGGGAGCAGGCTACGTTATGGCGGCGATAAGCCAGAAGAGCCTGAAGAAGCTGAGAAAAGAACTCTTCGAGCACGTGGAAACACTGAGCCTCGGTTTCTTTGATAATCATCCTGCAGGCGACCTCATGAGCAGACTCACAAACGACATAGACGCAATCGGCACCGCTATCTCCAGCAACGTGACGCAGCTGATTAGCAGCGTAATAACCCTCGTAGGAATACTGGTAATGATGTTCAGCCTAAACTACAGGCTAGCCTTAGCCAGCCTCATAGTATTCCCCATAATGGTGATACTAACAGCATTAATCGGCGGAAGAACCCGCGAGAGCTTCAAGGGACTACAGATGAACCTAGGACTACTCAATAGCACAATGCAGGAAACCATAACGGGGCAAAGAGTGGTTATAGCATTCGACCAACAAGAATCAGTAAACAGAAAATTTGCAACAATGAACAACAACGTCAAAGACCTTGGAATCAGAGCCATGATCTATGCCATGCTCATCCCCCCACTGGTTGGCATACTGAGCAACGCCAACATCGCAGTAGTAGCTGGAGTAGGAAGCTATCTGGCGATAAACGGATTGGTAACCATAGGCGTCATCTCAGCATTCATCACATACAGTAGAAGATTCGCAGACCCACTGAGACAATTCGCCAACCTCTACAACAACATACTAGCAGCGCTAGCAGGCGCAGAGCGCATCTTCGAGATAATAGACAAAGAATCAGAGATAACAGACGCAGAAGACGCCATCTCAATCCACGACCTACAAGGAGAAGTAGTATTCAACAACGTAGACTTCGGATACCTCCCCAACCAACAGGTCCTCAAAAAAATCTCACTGAGAGCAGAACCAGGACAGACAATAGCACTCGTAGGGCCAACAGGGGCAGGAAAAACCACGATAGTAAACGTGCTCACAAGGTTCTATGACATCCGAGGTGGAACCATCATAATTGATGGCATGGACATCAAAGACATCAAGAAAGACGACCTGCGCAGACAACTAGGCATCGTGCTACAGGATGTCTTCCTCTTCAGCGGCTCAGTGATGGAGAACATCAAATACGGAAACCTTGAAGCCACAGACGAGGACTGCGTCGCAGCCGCCAGACTGGCAAACGCAGACGGCTTCATCAGACGTCTACCAAAAGGCTACGATACAAACCTGAGCGAGAGAGCAACAAACCTAAGCCAAGGACAAAGACAGCTCCTCAGCATCGCCAGAGCCATAGTGGCCGACCCAGCCATACTGATACTTGACGAAGCCACCAGCAGCGTAGACACGAGGACGGAGATACAGATCCAGCAAGCACTGCTGAACCTCATGAAGGGCAGAACAAGCTTCGTAATAGCTCATAGGCTGAGCACCATCAGAAACGCAGACATGGTGCTTGTGATAAACCACGGAGAGATAATAGAGAGGGGAACCCACACAGAGCTACTGGAGAAGAAAGGCTTCTACTATAACCTATACATGAGCCAGTTCAAGGGCACCCGAGACGACGTGGATTTCGAGTACATCAAACCCGTTGAGCTCCCTGAACCAATACAGCCCAGCATCGGATTAATACCAAAAAGAGGCCATGGTATGGGAGGCGCTCCATCACCAGCAGCGATGAAGGAGCAGGCCATGCAGGTGGTAAACATCTTCAAGGAAAAAGGAGCCACCTCACCTGAGGCAGCCAAAACTCCTGAGGAGCTTGGATTACCACCACAGTTCACAATGATGATGCATATGAGAATGGGGCAACTGGGTGTAATCGCCGAAGAAAAAGGCAGATATTATCTGGTTGAGGAAAAAATAGGCATGCTCTAGGGGGAAAAACGCGTTCATCCGCGATTTTTTCCTTTTTTATTAATCATACCTAGACAAGCCGAGAAACCAGTCACCCACATCATCTTATAACAATACGAGACGATAATCCACCATGAAAGATATCGAAGGAATGATCACATTCACCTACTACAAAGACATCGAAAAAGCAGCAGAGTTCTACAGAGAAACACTGGGCCTACAAGAAGTAATGAACCACGACTGGGTCAAAATATACAAAGTAGGAACTGATAGCCATATCGGGATAGTAAACGCCGAGAAAGGCTACCTCAAGCCACAGAATGAAAAACCCGTAATGCTAACCATAATAGTAGAAGACGTAGATAAATGGCATAAAACCCTCTCAGAAAAAGGAGTACAGACAAATCACCCACCAGAGAAAAGCAAAGACATGGACATGAAAGGCTTCCTAACATGGGACCCGGAAGGCTACGTAATAGAGTTCCTCACCTTCGACACAAAACCCTACGGAGAATAGACAGGATACTCAGTTAATCGGAGCAAACCCGTTGAGTAGGGTTTCCAGCCCTCAAGCTCCCGTGAGACAGCCCAAAAATAGGTAGGCCTATACAAGAAAAGCCACGGCGCATCATCCCGTATCATCCGAAATATCCTCCTGTAAATCTCTTCACGTTTACCCGCATCGAAGGTCCCCTGAGCCACATCAATCAATCTATCTACCTCGGAGTTACTGTAACCCTCCCACCAAGGACCCTTGCAGCGTGAGTGCATCTTCTCCCTGAGCACCCTAAAAGTACTGATGGGGCTTGAATCGAAGCAGCAAAGATCATGTATACGCTTATCACGCACCATCTGAGCATAGGCTGGCCTATCCCCGTAGCTCACGAGATCAACGTCAACACCTATACGCCCATAGTGTTCCCTCATCATCTCCCCCAGCATAATGGCCTCATCAGGCATCTCAGTGGGAAGATCCACGGTTATCTTCAAGCCATCATTGTAACCTGCCTCAGATAGCAGAACCTTGGCTTTGTCGGGGCTATATGGATAAGGCTCCGTATCAGGGTCGTATCCAAAGTGATGAGGCGTAAGATAGCCATTGAGACGCGTTGCCTGACCTTGCTTAACACGCTCTATCACTTCATCGGTATCCAATCCATAATTCAGCGCCTGTCGAACCCTCTTATCGGTACATGGGCCTTGTTGGGCGTTCATCATGAATATAATACATAGACTGCTCATCAGAGAGGTAGTAAAAGACCTACTTGCCCCTACATGCATCAAGATGTCTTTGTAATCTACTAAGGAGCCTATATTCACATCTCGATCATGAACCATCTCGGAGCGAGCGCTTGAATCAACCACCTCTATGAAAGTAACCTCATCGGCAAGCGCACTGCTTCCCCAGTGATCCCTGTTTCGCTCCAGCATCAATTCCTCTCTCGATTTGGAGCCAACGAGAAAAGGCCCAGTGCCAATATAGTTATTGGGAAGTTCATCTAGCTCCTCCTCGGGCGCCATGGGCATCTCAGATAAAAGATCCAACAGGTCAGCCATTGGCTGACCTGTAACAATCTTGACGGCATCAGTTCTAGGGGCCTCAAAAACAGCGTCTCCGATGTAACTGGCGTATACTCCCTGTGTCCCAAAGGCTCCGCCAATGCTGGGATCAATAACTCGCTTCAACGAGGCAACTACATCAGCAGCTGAGAGAACATCGCCATTATGAAACCTAACCCCACCCCTGATCTTGAAGAGCCATGTACAGTCATCAGGCTCAATAGACCAGCTCTCAGCCAACGCTGGGTAAAAGACCCCTGGGCCTACGCGTCTGATGAGAGGCTCATAGATTGCGGCTATGAGGCTTTTCCTGTTCAGTGAATCGCTGCAGATGTGGGGATCACCGACATCAACACTGCTCTGAGCAATCCTCAGATAATCATGCTTCATGAAGATAATGGAGGTTTAGAGAAGATAGATTTGTCGTTACTCGAAATCACTGAGATCAGAGGGCTTCTCCTCCTCAGCTACCTCAGCGAGGCTTCTGCCAGTCTTTGATGAGTCTGGTTTCTCAGATGTAATATCACTCTCAGGCTCGGCGTATTCGTCTTTCATCTTGAAAAACAGCCACTGGGGGCGTTTGCCGCCTCTCTTGGTCCTGATTAGGGCGAATTCTCCCATCAGCTTGGTTCCCTCAATGAATATGGTTGCATGCCCGTCTCTGAGGTTCTCGGAGAATGAGACAGCCTCTCCCTTGGTGTTCCTGAAGACGCCGGAATCCCACACGATCACGGTTCCAGCCCCATAGTGGCCCTCTGGAATAACTCCCTCAAAGTCAGCGTATGCCATGGGGTGATCCTCTGTTGGGACAGCCAGTCTCTTCACACTCGGGTCCATTGAGGGCCCCTTGGGCACGGCCCATGATTTCAGTACGCCATCGGACTCCAGCCTGAGGTCGTAGTGTAGATTGCTGGCGTCGTGCTTCTGAATAATATAGATAGGCTTATCGTTTTCATCGCCTAGTCTTCCCTCAGGCTCAGGGGTAGTTGCAAAATCCCTCTTCTTCTGATATTCTATAAGGGGCTCTTTTTCGTTCACATTAAACCTATGAACAGTAACCAATATAGAGTTAACCTGTAAAACAAAAAGATAAAAAAAAGATGATTAGGCGTTGGCCATCTTCTTGCCAACCTCGCTGGCAAGGCTTCTGGCTTCAGCGTTCGCCTTAGCAATCAATAACTCGATGGTTTCTGGTGTCGGCCACTCTGCCTCAACAGCCACTGCGCGTGCCTGCTGCACTGCCTTGGCTATGATGCTGGGTAGAGTCTCTGGAGTCACGTAGGCTGCCTCAATGGCTACCTTGAATGCTCCGCCGACAGCCTGCTCAAGCTGAGCTCTGTAAGCGTCTAGGTCTAGTATCAGGTCTTCTCCGAGGAGGACAGCGCCTTTCTCGTAGACGGCTTTGATGCTTAGCCCCATCTCTGCCGCTCTTACACCCATACGCTGGAGGAGGTCGGCGAGTTCTTCGCTGATGGCTTCTCCTCTCTTGCATACGGTTGTGTCTTGAGCGACCCAGATGTTACCGCTCTCGATACGGGTTCTCACGCCGAGTGCGCCGAACTTTCCGATGAGGGGTCCGGGGCTCAGTCCAGTGTTTCCTGCGCTTATGACGACATCGTTCATGGCGATATCGCCTGTCTTGGCGAAAACCTTGACCTTGTTGGCGTTTAGCTCCATGGCTATCCTGAAGGGGTTGCCGTTTGTAAACAGGAATACGTTTGGTCCACTGACTGTGTCAATGAACTCGTGTGTTCCTTCTTTTCCGGCTTCCTCCATGCTGATCCTCATCAAGGTGTTTTTGACTACCTTGAACTGGTGACGGCCACGAAGCTGCTTCCGCATATCCTGCAGCATCGCGCTGTTTACTTTGTTGAGGTCTGCTGCTGCGATGATCTCGTATTGCTTGATAAGCTCGACTGTATCATGAACTGTCTCGTATTTTTCGGATGGAATGTGGCTACTCATGGTTATCACCTAGAAGAGCTTGACGGAGTCACCCATGGTCAGCTTCAGATACATCGTCTTGATGTTTGCGAAGCCTCTCTTCGTGGCAGCGGTCAGGTTCCTGAGCGCTGTCTCGATGTTCTGGGCGACCTCCTCGTCGCTCATTCCCTCCTTTCCTACAATGCAGTGGACGAATGGTTTGTCCCTGCTCCTGAGTACGATTGTGCTGCGCTCGCGTTCAATTATATCATCTATGGGTGCCTGTGGCGGTACAGGAGTGGGCATCTTACCCCTGGGTCCCAAAATTGGTCCTGCAACGCGACCTACTGTTGGCATCATAGGTGCCTCAGCGACGAACGAATCATATGGCGCAAGCTTCTTCTTAGCTGCTTTTTTGTCCGTCGCAAGCTGATCAAGTTCTGCGGGCTCTACTACTTCGTCCGCTCCTGCCCTCCTTGCTCTCAGCGCTAGGTCGCC
>CAYTVK010000121.1:0-2496 GCA_964441725.1 uncultured Candidatus Bathyarchaeia archaeon
ATCAGATTATTTAGGAGAAGCAGCCCCTTCATCTTTGTCTTAACCTGGAAAAATTCGTTGATCACAATGACCATGCTGAAAGCAGTAAGTAGATAAGAAGCTGTAAGCGATAGCTCAACACCATCTAGCTGCAGTCCGTTTGATAGATCCATTGACTCTGATATCACGTAAAGCTGTGATACCAGCGTCAAACTCAACAACAGGGTAACTACGAGAAGAAGCTTACCCGGTTCAAAGTTTCTCCTAATTATTTCCGACATTTCTCTCACCTATATCATTGCTACTCCTGCGAGGTAGCCTTTGACTGCCTCACTGATTACTATGTAGATTGCTCCACCGAGTGTCAGCTGCATACCCATGTAGTATAGGACAGTAAATCGGCTGTCTCCCTCCATGTTGTATATGCTGAAGACATTATTCAGAGAAAGGAGACCCAATGCGAATACGAAAAACAGCCTCATGAATGCTACATCAGGGACGCTGAAGAAGTCCAGCATGGTGGCCATTTCCCCGATGAATCCAACCAATGAGTCAAAGAATCCATCAATTACAGAGAAGAGAGCCGAAGCTACTATATAGATGGGGACAACGAGTCCAACGTGATAACCTACGGCGTTGTATCGCTGTTCTCTTATATTTGTGTAAATATGATAGAATTCCTCGATCCTCTTGTATGCTTTCCCTAAGTCTCCACCAGTGTAGATGGTGTCAGTCATAATTGTGTTAACTAGACGAATTAACAGACTTTATATCTCAGTTTCAAAGCTCCACCAAGCAACCCTTGGCTCTATCCTCATTCTTAGTTTGTTATTTAGACTCTTTATAACCCCGTTTAGGCTTCCGAAATCTGTCTCTACTGCGCTATCCATAATCTGTAGTAGCGGAATATTCGCTGAAAGATTTGAAGCCATATAACGGAAGAAAGTGGGATAATCTTTCTCCATCGCCTTTACTCTGCCCACGTACTGTTTTCCTATCAGTCCACCCATGAAAAATACTATACCAATTAGGATAAAGTGCATGAAGTGGTTCTCAAAAGGAATGGTAAGTATGCCCGCAGATACGACTATCGACATCATTGAAACATATTCGGCTCTCTTTCTTGCTGGTGGTTTTTCCTTCTGGCCTTGAATAAGCAGGTTATCTGGTTTCGATGACTGGAAAATAAACCAGGACAGAATGTAGAGTATGAAGCTGATTATAATGATGATTAGTATAGCTAATGTAATCATGATTTTTGCATCGTAGAAAATGCTGCTGATGAGCATCGTTGTAGTCATGAACAATGTGATAGTGATCATTGGCAGGTATGCGTCGCTCAGTGTTCTGAGGCGGTTCATTGATTGAGTGCGTTTAGAGTTATATTCAGCGATAAAGTTATCATAATACTTTTCGACAAACTGATTTACAGGCTCTCCAGATGCAATGCTCTGACTAAACTTGAATAAATAGTCGCTAAACTCCTTTGTAGGTGCCTCATGACTCATTATCTCAGCGGCTTTCGCCTGAGGGTATCTCCACTGAGTCATTAACACAAGGATACGGGTAAGATAAGGGGCAATTTGCTCAAATATCGTCTTCTCAGCTGCGACCTGTAGCATTAAAATCCTAGAGACGGTCCCAGATGTGATTGATTTCAGATAGAGCATAAAGAATGGAAACTCAAACTCAATCTTGTCTCCGCTGTTCAGATTCTTGAAAAGCTTCAGATTTTTAACTTTCTCAAGGCCCAGCATCTAATCAACCTTCTTCCCCAGTTTCACAGCGATCTGTTTCTCTATCTCAAAGCCGAGCTTCATCATCGCATCATTCTTGTATTTTTTATAGGCTTTCTCTATACCAGCACCCTGAATCCACAGAAGATTCTCCAAGACATCATCGTATTCCAGAATCTCAAGGCTGATCAAATATTCGAGAATTTCCGCTCTTATGTAAAGCTCATCATAGATTTTCCTAACATCCATCCCCGTGTAACCTTTCATGACGGCGATCTTTTGATCCAGCAAATAGCTGGTACCTAGACCTCTGAAGACGATCTCGTCTGTTGATGGTTCAAAGCTGAAGACTTCAACGAAGTTGTAAGCCTGATCCGCTGGCTCGTATCCTAGAATCTCGTTTATGGTCAGTACGCGACGTTTATATTTGCCAGTATCAGGGTCATGAACTGCGCTCTGAAACATCGCTGCGTTTAAGTTGTCTATGTGAGTCTTGGGTACGTTGATTGGGAAGTTAGTGAGCCTCTGCACAAGTTTTCCGACAGTGGCAGCGTGAAAGGTAGCTATACTAGGGTGACCAGTCTGCATCGCTTGGAAGGCTATATTGCCCTCAGCACCCCTAACTTCACCTACGATGATGTATGTTGGACGTTGACGTAGGGCGGCCTTTAGTAAGGCGAACATGGTTACGCCCTCTTCGCTTCCACTGTTGGTTGTGTCTCGTACTACTTCTCTTATCCAGTTTTTGTGAGGAACGTGAACTTCTGGTACTTCTTCAATG
>CAYTVK010000121.1:2506-6527 GCA_964441725.1 uncultured Candidatus Bathyarchaeia archaeon
AGTCTCTAGGCATGAAACACATTAATGCAGATAGGCTAGTGGTTTTTCCAGAAGCGGTCTCTCCACATATCCATAGACTCATCTTGTTCTCAAGCAGTATCCAGATATATGCCGCTGCGAGACTACTCAATGTTCCCCAGTTAATGAGTTGAGTAACACTGATGGGGTTCACAGCGAATTTACGTATAGTAAAGTTACTGCCACGGGTTGAAACATCCTCACCAAAGACGAGATTAAGCCTTGACCCATCAGGCATCTTCGCGTCAACGATGGGTTCTCTATGGCTAGCTGGTTTTCCAACTATCTCGCTTAGCTTAAGTGTGAATGCGTTTAACTCATCAATATCGTTGAGGTCGATTGTGCTCTCAATCGTCTTGAAGATTTTATGATCTATATAGATTGGCCCTGCTCCACTGCAGTGAATGTCTTCAATATAGATGTCTCTGATGAATGGTTCAAGGATGCTTGAGCCGACTTTTTCACAATATACCTCGTATTTGAGCATCTCATAGCTCAACGGGTCCAGCGTTATTTTCTGGAAATCATTCTTCTTGAACCTGGCAAGCAACCCATTCGAATCATTATCTTCTTCTGGGTTCAGATTTTTGAGCTTATACCCTTTCTGGACATCGATAAAAGTGTCTAAAATAGCGTAAAGATACCCTGTTTTTTCTTCAGGGGTCTTGAACATCAAGGTCTCGTCTATGTTAATAGCTATTCTTTTCTCTACCTCATTCAATATCCAGTCCCGGTGATAGATCAGCCTCGGCTCAATAGGTTGATACAATATGTCTTTGTTTTTTCCGGAAACATGAAGATGAATGAACACAGGGTCTCCGACTGGATAAATAAGGTTAGGTTCATCATGCGCAGACATATCCCTACTTAGAGTGTGAATGAGTCTGGGCAAAGGTTCCTCATTCTTAAAGATTTGAGCCATATAATACCTGAAATAGGGGTTTTTCTTGACTCGTTTCTCCCAGTCTTCATCATAGCCTTCAAGTCTCGCAATCTTACCTGCAACACTTAGATCTGGTTTTGTATCATAACCCGCAAAGCTCTGCTCAATAGTATTAAATGACTCCACGTATTGACCCCGCATAGATCTATGGTTCTATCAGCCAAACATCCATTGTTTTCATTTATAGTGATTATAGAATGGTGAACTAGTAAACAAACATATGAAAATGAGCTAGCCTTTTGTCGAGCTGAATGGCAGTATCTTGATGCCATACGCTGGTGAGACCTCGAAGCTGATGGTTTCGCTTACGTTTCGAGTTGCTCCTTTCAGCTTAGCTACATTAATGGTCAATGCTGTCCTGTCCCTGAATGTTTTTATCTCAAGGATTAAGTGTCCATCACAGAAACTTCTGAGACGCACGAGCAGTTCTTGATTTATTGCATATGGATGCATACTCATTATGAAGGTTTGACCCATCTGATCTACAATATATCTGCATGTGCTGAAAAACTCCATGACATCAGTTCCACTGGCGTGCGTCAAGAGATGTGTCAACGAGTCTATGATTATAATATCGAAGTTACTGCCTTTTTGCTTGATGAAATTAGTTAAAGCAATGAGATAGTACTTGGACACCTCTTCTGTCCAGTTCATATTCATCGTATTCATGGTCGTGATCCTGAACTTGCCTGTAAGATATGAGTCAGTGATCCTCCAATTGAGCCGCTCCATATTATTGAGCAAACCCTTCGCGGTGTCTTCAGTTGTTATGTAAAGAACCTTTTTACCCGCAGTAAGAGCGCCATAAGTGAACTGTTGAAGAATTATTGTTTTTCCTGAATCATTCGCGCCTTCAACAAGGGTTAAACTGGGTAAGGGTAGTCCACCCATCTTCCTGTCAAGCTCAGGGTTATTCAGCTTGAGAATATTCTCTTCTTCAAATGCACTCATAATTAGCTCCTGTTCCCCTGATTTTCCCTAGCCCTAGACACTAGAGCCAGTAGCAGGAACAGGTGAGTCGATTCTCCCCACTCGGATACTGGCTTGTCCAGGTTCCTCAACAGTGAGGTGATAAGCATCTTATCCTCCACATCTCCGCTGAAAGCACTCAAAGAAGACGTGCTCTTCTTTCCTTGTTTCTTGCTGGAGGACAATTTTTCCATGATATCTCTTACTACTTTGGGTGAGGCCCACTCTTTGTACATGCCCTCTAGAAGAATCTCTTCAGCATCTTTTTCGCCGAGTCTAATCTGCAGATAATCAGCGATAAGGCTTACAAACGCCTCATAATAATTGCTTGTATCACTAGAATTGCTGATGATACTTGGGTAAGTATTTGGATAACTGGGCTTCTTTTGATTTGACTCGCGAATGGCTTTGGCTAATTCATTAACGGTTCCAGCGATCTGATTCACTGCTTCCTCTGTCTGCATCATTCGTTCTTCTAAATGTGACGTGTTTGGTGATCCACCGAGGGCAGATTCTACTTGTTTATTCATCGGCTGTCTTGGTCTAGACTGCTGAATAGGTTCCATTGGTTCAGCTGCCTGAGGCTCGATTTCAGGTGCTCTAGAAGCAGCCTTTCTATCTTGAATTTTTGGAGCTAAATTAAGCGGCTCGTATTCATTACCGGGTTCTGTGTATTCGAGTCCACCTATTGCAGGTTGACTGTGCCCTGAGACTGATGTTCCCTCTACATTTACGTAAACTGGAGCATCTTCATCATCAGCATCCCCTGCGAGTCGTTTTTTCGCTTCATCTCGCTTCTGTTTATTAACCTCGGCTTCCACTGTCTCTACAGCCTTATTTACCAGTTTATCGACGCCCATATCACGAAGCATGTTAAATGGGTTATCCATGTCCTGCATCAAGGTTCTAACATCGAGAAGAGTTGACTTCATGGCCTCTGTCATCGCTCGCATCTCCTGATCCGCTTTATCCATACGGTTCTTTAGCTCTACCATATCTGAGGAAACGTCATTGTTTAGACCTAGATCCATATCTAGGCCATCCATGTTCTCCAGCTCTGCATTCAGTTCTAAACTGGAGTCTTTCTTTTCGGCCATTCGCTCTCACCACTATTTTTAACTTAAAAAAGGATTATAGAACAAGGATCGGTGAAACATCACATCTTTTTGATCCAGATCTAATTTCTCTTGCTTTATTCTCATTTTATTCACCTTGTTCATATGTTGAAATTAAAAAAGGGGAAGGAGAAATTGACACAATTATTCAAGTGTCATGATTGTCGTATAGATCGCCGGGATCTGTCGATCAATTGTCAGAACTGCTCCTGTGGAAGGCCTCAGTTCTATCCTGAACTCCTCATATGGGTGAGTGTATGCGCTATCTAGTGGTACATCTGGCTCCATAGTGGAGTTTGTCAACTGTGTGAAGTCAATGACAACTTTGAATTTCTCGCCGGTCTCACATAGAGAGTCACCGTCGCTGTTGACACCCTGAATAGTCATGATGGTGCCATTAACATCGTATAACTCTGCATGAGTTCTTGGGTTGGTGTATGTTGCGACTAACTTGCTGTCGTCTAGATCAATTGGTTCATGACCCTGGCTGAGCCTTATGTAAAAGGTTAGCTTTTCAAGATCAATATCTGCCTGATCACCGCCAGTACTACCGAATTGACCGATGACACCGCTGTCAGTGAGCAGCGCGCTGCTTGCCTCGCTCATACCGCTTGCTATTACTGACTGCGCCTTCTCGGCTGTCAGGAATCCCATGTTCAATATTACGAATGCGAATGCTGCAGCAGTAATTACGAATGCTACTAATATGATAGCTGTCTCAAGTCCCGTCATACCGCGTCGCTTTCCAAGCAACTTGTTTATACTCATTTTTATGTCTCCAATCCTTTAGGCGGTTTGCCGAATTTGATTCATTCAATTCATCTATTAAGAAAATGTATGTAGGCTAACCACACATATTATAATTATATTTGAATTGTTACTGGTATTCAGAGCGCTGATTTGCTTATCAGGAAATGTATGAAATAAACGTAAACAGACGAATTAATAAAACACAGACAAGATGTGAAAAAAAATG
>CAYTVK010000122.1:0-6522 GCA_964441725.1 uncultured Candidatus Bathyarchaeia archaeon
TACACATTCGAAGACTATAAACGACTAAAACAACACCCAGACCACTTCACCTTCAACAAAACCAAAGTACAACTACGGGAGGAACCAGATGAATAAAACCCTAGACACCTCAACCTGGTTCTTCATGGAAATCACCGTAGAACTACCCAACGGACAAAGAGACCTCTACAAACTCCTCAACGACTTCCGCCACTATAAATTAAAAACCTGGAACGAAAGCATAAACCATCACACCTTAGACCACCACAAAACGTACTAATTCTATATAAAGTCAGCAAACAAAACAATACACAGATTATTCATTGAAACAGATAGACAAACATCTTACTGAATCCAGAGATAATCACCAAGCAAACTGCAACATGGAGGAACAAAACAAATGAAAGAACACGAAGACAAAACTATAGAAAAAATCAAGACAGAACAACTCGATAAAAGAATCCGCCTAGACAATCATGAACTCGAATTAACCATAACAGGCTTACTATTCCTCATTGAATCAATTGACAACGATAAAATATGTGATGAGGCGTTGATGCTCGCAGAGCGACTATGTATGGGACGAAGAGGTAAACCCGGTGGCAAGCATTCAAGAAAATCTACAATGCTTTGGAAGAAGGCGTTGCAGAGAGTAGAGACAAAAATCTGGTAAATAACATCAATATGGATCCATAAGTTTGGAGAGTGGGTCTATATGGATCCATATTAGAGGCATAAAAAAGCGTTATTTTACGTAAAGGACCCGTTTTTTCGGTTCTCGGTTGATTAGTTGGCCGTCCGGACGTACCGTATGTGTTATAATATAATTAAGAGGCCTACAAAATCGTGTACTAAACATCAGACACAATGCTCCAACCAAATTTAGATTCTAAACCTTAGTATTTAGAAAGAAATCGACACAGAATACTCGAGAAAGAATAATTACCTAGATAAAATAGATCATTGGATATGTGAAACCTAGCCTGGAAACAAGCCATTAAAGTTAAAGTAACTAAACGGGGTTTCGGCTCAGTGGAGATGTGCTGCAGTGGGGTCCACCCAATAGATCCAGGTAACCTGACTCCCATTCCTTGACTTTAACGCCGTGTTTTCGCAGTTCATCATTGGTGGCGTAGTTTCTATCATAGGCGATGACTGTACCGGGTTTGATGGTGACTATATTCGAGGCTCCTCGGCTCTGCTCCATCATGGTATCCAATAAATGCCCCACGTCCCAAGGATCATCAGGCATACCGCCCACATAGATAATACCATCCTCCTCAAGTTTGCCCTCCTTCAACAGGAAGTCAAGGAAGCTCGCCTCGTTGCGTAAAAGCTTGGGCTCGTCTCCATCGTTCACGTATACGCCTGTTCTGCCTAGGGTTCTGAAGTGATCAGGGTGTACCAATGGCTCCATGGGTCTCCCGTGTTCCTCGCTTTGCTGCCTGATGGATTCAAGGGTTTTCAGTAGTAGCTTCTTTGGGGGGTAGTCTTTCAGTATCTCTGTGTCGTATACGTATGGCATTACGAGTGCCTTTCCCTTATCGGGGTGATTGATGGTCACATCTAAGTGCATGTAGTCCACAGCGGGGTAGTCCGCGAGATTCACTGCGCAGATATACTTGAGTTCTCCATCAGTGTCAGCCTCAAAGAGACGCTTGGCAGCCTCGACCACTCCTGTTACGGTTGATCGTTGTCCCACACCGATTGCGATGGTTTCCTCGTCGATTATCTGGGTGTCGCCGCCCTCCACGCATGGGGGCTCAGAGAACACCCCCAAGGTGTCGTTGGCGTCGTAGATTATCTCCGTCTTCTCGCTGAGAACCGGATCATACTCGTAGCATAGCTTGACCACCCGTGGTTCGTAGCGCCTGCTGTATCTTCTCATGTTGCAGATGACGGCGCCTATCTGGGTTGTGAAGCTGGTGTCCCGCGTATAGGTCCATGCGACTCGCCTATGATCAGGTAGCACAACCTCCTCAGTCGCGGGATCATAGAAAGGAACAGGAGGATTGCCCCACATTAAGTGATCGACGGTAAGCTCCTCTGGCTCAGGTGGATTAGGCACCCCCATCCAGACCTCATCCACTATATCACCAAGTTCGGCGAGAGTAGCATTCTCGATGATCTTGCCAAGCATCTCCTTTACCTCGAAGACCTTGACGCCTTCTGATCTAAGTATCTCTGGGAGCTGCAGCCACTGCTCGTGACCGGGTTTCATCTGTGCGTGGGGGTCTCTGCTTACGTAGAGGGTACTGGATTCGATGCCTTGGAAGGGCATTTTCTTTGTCCATAGCTGTTCTGTTGAGTCCTGTACTAGTACTGCGTTGAGTTTACCTGATTCGGACTTGACTGTCCACATGTTAGATGCTGTTACGGTATAGCCTAAAGGGTTTACGGGCTTGAGTTGCTCTCAAGTAGTGAGGTTAACTTGATACTTCTAGTACATATCAGAGGTCTATAAACACTTAAATTTAGTCCACTACAGCAAAGAATGTGACAAAAAGGTGAGACAACCCGCATAAAGGGGGTCTCCCCAATATAAAACAGCCAAGTAAAAGCATAAAGCCCACACGGGGGGATTACAACCATATTGAAACAATACGCACGACTCCTAGCATTGCTTATCGTGCTCACAATAAGCGTAGGCATGCTGAGCACAGCAATCAGCATCTTAGGAGACATCACGAGACTACAACTAGACGATAACGCCCCAGTAGCCTCTAAAAGCTTCTCAGAGGCACAGAGCCTAAGCGGAGGAGAACAACAAGCCCAAGTAGGGTACGAGTCTCAGCAGGAAAAAGGGCCAATACTCCTCATCAGGTTTGAGACCAAGACAAAGTACCTCAGAAGATACGCAGCGGATAACTACACTTTTGGGACATGGACAAAGCCATCAAACCTAGAAGCAATGAAATATACAGGGGAGCTGCTCCCAGCTGACCCCACTTATCCTAAAATACCGGCACTGGTCCAGTTCCAAGTGACGCCTTTAACAAATCTGACAGGATACATGCTGGTAGCACAGGACACCGAGAACCTGCACTACAATCTGACCGACTTCACCATAAACTACTATAAAAACATCCAAAGCTTCGACGCGGTTGAGCCATATGATAAACCATACTGGGACAGCTATAGAAAATATAGCCTAAGCACAGCAGCTCTCAAGGCAAGCCAAGCAATAGGCCCACCGGAGAGCCTTGCTGTACCAAATGACCTTAGAGACGATTTACACCAAAAAGCACTGAGTATAACTCAGGGATTAACATCAGACTATGACAAACTTGTAGCGATCCAGAACTATCTGCTTGAAAACTACAAGTTCAACAAAGACTTCAGCAGTGCACCGTCAACAGTTGATCCAATAAGATGGTTTCTCTACAACTCGTATGAGGGAGTAGGCAGCCACTTCAACACAGCCTTCGTACTGATGGCCAGAACCCTGAACATCCCCTCAAGAGTCGTCATCGGATATACCGTGAAACCTGATGTCGAGATGCAGTACGTGCTCCCACAGCAGGCATATATGTACGCTGAAGTCGAGTTCAGGAACCTCGGCTGGGTTACCTTCGACGCTTGCCCAGCGCACTACAAGGAGGGAAACCAGAACATTACACAGCAACAGACCATCTGCAACATCACAGGCAACGACCCCATCGCGGTGAGGGGAAAACAGTTTAACGTATGGGGAACTGTCCGAACAGCTAACGATACAGCGGTCTCAGACATACAGGTAGAAGTCATACTCAAGGTAAACAAGACAGACGTAACCGAGAAGGGACTCGTCGTAGGTGTTGGCGAGGTAACTGATGGCGTCTTTAACGTCTCATGCGACGCTACGCCAGACATAGTGGTGGGAGACTATGCCTTAATAGCTCACAGCTTGAAAACAGCGGCTTACTTAGAGTCCTACAGTGATCCCCCTGTAAGAGTAGTGGCTGACCCTGTTCTCAAGATAACGGGCCCCAGACAAGTATATGAGGATAGGAATATCACATACAGGGGAAGCATACTGGACTCAAGTGACGGAACCCCGATAGCCAACACAACGCTAAGGGTAAGATACCTTGACAAGACACTCTCCCTAACGAGTGATGCGCAGGGAAAGGTAAGCTACGTCGCGTTATTCCCTGATAATGGCAAAGTCGAGATGAGCCTCATCAAAGATCAGGGCAACTACTATCTGGGGGCAATGGACAGCATCGCTGTAACAGTCATAGTGCCCCCACCGGACGCAACCAACATCATAGCGCTCCTACTAACATTCCCATACAACATAGGGGTAGCCCTCACAGGAGCCGTCGGCGTCGGAGTGATGGCGGCTAGGAGAAACAGGCGACTCCAGAAGGAGGAGCCCGTGATCGAGGCACGTGTAAGATTACCTCCAGAGAAGGATTACATCGGATACGAGGACGGAGTCCCACTGGAGTACACAAGCTATGAGGAGGGAGTTGTAAAGCTGTTCAACAGGTTCTTCGTCTCCATGCAGCGTATTTACCCGGACATAGATGAAGCTATGACCCCAAGGGAGTTCCAGTACATACTGGAGGAGCGTCTACCCAAGACAGCCGATGCACTGTTGGAGGATCTCGTTTCAAGCTACGAGATCGCCATGTACAGTAACATTACGTTGAGCCAAGATGATTTTAAACGCACAAACGCAACTATTGAGCTAATAATTGAGTTGATGAAGAATGGAAAACGAGACTAGAAGCAGGCTAATACGGGCCACAGGCATGTACTTCTTCGTCGTAGCCATACTGGCGATACTCAGTTTCGCCTCAAGGGTAACCATAGGCGACGTTGGCAGCTTCCTACCATACATACCGGAGGAGATGGCTCCAGCAGGCATCTACATAATAATGGTGCCTGTCATGGTGGCGCTTACATTCTTCTATCTGGCTAGCCTAATTGGGTCATTATTTGAGGGAAAGATAAACAGAGTTATCATCAGCGGGCTCTACGCCGGCGGATTCGCCAGCCTCATAATAGTATTCATGATACTACAGCCTGTAAGTGAAGACACAACGGTTGCAGGTTACCTCTTCATGGGGAGTTTCGCCGTCTACTTCCTATACTCGATACTGGCCACAATAGCAGAGCTACGCAGCCAGTTCTACATCAGGGTGATAGCGGGAGCGTTATCAATATTCATCATCGGACAGGTCTGCGTACAGCTGGTAAATCTATTCATGGTGATACCCGGCGTACCAGAGTCCGAGCAAGTAACTCTCATCAAGGAGATGCTTAACTGGGGCTTTAACGTAGCGTCGATGATAACCCTCGTAGGCATCTTCAAGGACAGCCGCAACCCATACTTAGCCCAGATCGGGGGTATAGCCGCAAACTACTTCTTCGTGGTATCCCTCAGTCTCATAGGCACACTCTACATCAACTTCATCAGCGGCAGCCTCACAGACGTAAGCCCTGTAATCAAACAGCTCAGCCCCTACGTCGAATGGACAGGCGTAGTCATCATAGGCGCCTTCATATTTCAAATAATGCGCCGAGGCATGACAGAGTCCATGATGGTGCCAACAGAGATTGGTAGCTGGACAAAACACATACAGGATACGAGTGCAACAAAAGGAAGAGCCCTCAAAGACTTCTCCGAAATAATCGACGAATTCATCCAGAAAGGGCACAAAGAAAAGCTACTCGTAAAACTATTCAGATTCCTCAACGAGAACAGGGCAGCGGAAAACGAGATGGCAGATAGCTTAGAGGAATTCATCAAATACGAAGACCAAAAATTCCCCCACTTCTCCAGACGCGGAACAAGCGACAAGATAGAGGAGATGAACAAGGAACGCAGGATGCAGATACTACAAAAAACAGTCAAGAGGATAAACGCCCTAGGCCTCGGGGCGTATAGAAACACGAGGCAAAAAGAAGAAAACGGAGGACAATAAATGCAGGCAATGCACGTCGACAGGGTACGCGCCATAAGCAACGCGATACTTGAAGGCCTCGGAAAGGTCTACGTAGGAAAAAGAATGATACTGAGAAAGTTGTTGGCAGCCAGCTTCGCGAACGGTCACGTCCTATTCGAGGACTATCCTGGACTAGGCAAGACGCTGCTAGCCAAGCTCTACGCCCAGATCACAGGGTGCCAGATGAGCAGAGTCCAGTTCACACCGGACCTCATGCCAGCGGACATCATCGGAACCAAGATATACAGGATGCAGGACCAGATATTCTCACTAGAAAAGGGCCCCATCTTCACCAACATATTACTCGCAGACGAGATCAACCGAAGCCCCCCAAAAACCCAAGCTGGGTTGCTTGAAGCCATGGAGGAGCGGCAGGTGACGATCGAGGGCGAGACCCATAAACTGGACAAACCCTTCTTCGTAATAGCCACACAGAACCCCATAGAGATGGAGGGTACATATCCGCTGCCTGAGGCCCAGATGGACAGGTTCCTACTCAAGATGGGGATGGGCTACGTCGAGACCCTCAGCCAAGAGGCGCTGATACTGAAGCGCAGGATCTACTGGAAACAGGATGACCCCACGCAGCTCATACAGCCAGTGACCA
>CAYTVK010000123.1:0-6517 GCA_964441725.1 uncultured Candidatus Bathyarchaeia archaeon
AGAAAGATTTTTTCGAAAAGGTTCGCTTCTCTGCCCTTTTTAATCAAAATGGTCACCTGCTGAATTTGACTTACCTAGGATCAAGTTAGCTTTTCCAGTATATTCTACTCCAGAGGCAGATTGAGAACATGTTTTCAGCGGGTGGTTTGTCTTGTGCCCAGTCTATTCCCGTGTGGCTTCTGGTGAGTTGATGTTTCTCCTCAGGGCCTTCTGCTAGCTTCCATATCTCCTCTCGGGTCCACCCTGTCTCTTTGATGATTGTGTTAACCCGCACGTGTATGCAGGCGTCTCCGTAGGGACTATGATGGGTTTCAAGATACTCAACTAGTTTATTCATACTTGTTCTATGAAAATTTCAACGATAAGAGAGGATCGTATGTTTTTCAACCACAGAGATTAGAGAAAAAGATCAACTTCCTTAATTTTATGTAAAATAATGAACGTCATTAATCGTGTTTAGAATTTAAGAGTCTATGGAGCCCTTCTCCAATAACTCCGCCGCCTAAACCATAGAAAAAAACCATGGCTAAATAAAATAAAGATGTCCCTTCATTGATGTTCGAATCAGGCCAGCTAGTAACTACAAATAAGTGTCCGCGCCATGCACCATAAATAAGACCAGTTGGAATCAGGAAAAACCTTGAACTTAATATCCTAAAAAATAGGCTCATAAATTCATTAAGTTACTTTTAGAATAAAAAAAATTAAAAGGTGTTAACTTGCTGGAAGATGTTTTGTAGCCCAACTGACGCCTAGTCTATGGAGTGTACCCTTGGTGGGTACTCCATCTATCGTCCACCCCATCATAGCGTAGTAGGTGTCAATCGCTGCCCGTAGCTCTTCGGGTTTTACGCTTGTCTCTGATAGAGCTCCGCTTGTCTGGGGCTTGAAGAACCTATCGGGTAACCAGTCATCTGCCTTGGTCAAGCCCTCGCGTATGTTGAATACTCGTGCAAGGGTAAGAGTTCTCTCTGCAACGTCCATGAGTTCATACATGGACATATCCCATCCCGTGACAGCCTGGACTAGATCAAGATATTCAGTGTTTCTCCACGGAGGGAAGCTACACACTGATAGGCAGTTAGCCAGTATCTGCGTCTGCATCACAACATAGAATAGGCGAACCTTCTCTGGACCAAGGCTCTCAATTGGTACCTCTTCGAGTATACCTAGTGGCCGTAGCTTAGCTAGACTTGCTCCCACCATTCCAGTGTCGTGCATGTTGTGGCAGTGATCTGCTCCAGTAGGTGATACCGCGTAGCCTAGTCCCAGTGCTCTTTTAAGGCGGGGCTCATGCATGGGAACCTCCTGTCCCTTGACCTCTACAAGATATTCTCTGCCTCCCCCGAAAGCCTCTGCTGCTCGTTGTGAGCCATCAGCCAGTATGTCTCCTATGCCCTCACGTTTCCCTATGAGCTCCATGACCTGCAGCATGGCTTCTGCCTTTCCGAAGGTGAGATCGATACCTCCTGTGGTTTCTTTGTCGATTACGCCGTTCTCGTAACACTCCATGGCGAAGGCGATGGTTGTGCCTGTGCCGATGGTGTCGAGGCCATATCTCTGGCAGAGCTCATTGGCTTTACAGATAGCGGCAAGGTCAGTGATGCCGCAGTCTGAGCCAAAGGCTCCGAGGGTCTCATACTCTGGTCCCCCGTATCTGCTTTCCACAAGGTATGGCTCTTTGAGGGCTACCTCTTTCTTGCACATTACAGCGCAAGAATAGCAGGTGCCCATTCCGACCCTGTATTGTTCTTTGATAGCATGTCCATCGATTAAGGCTGCGTGAGGCCACGCTCCGTCCCTGAAGTTGTGGGTTGGAAGGTTGCCTATTAGGGCACCCGCTTCCATGGCTGCCCCTGTTCCGTATTCATGTAGACTCTTAGCCTCAGTGGGTATTCTCGCGATGAGGGATTTGGCTAATGCTGCTACTCGTTCAGGGTCCGCTAGCTCGAGTCTATTGGTGCCTCTAACTGCTACTCCTTTGAGTTTCTTAGCTCCCATGGCTGCTCCTAGCCCGCATCTTCCCGCTACGTGGTTGAGGTCGTTGATGACGCAGGCTTCTCTAGACAGGTTTTCTCCGCTGGGTCCAATTAGGGCTGTTTTGACCCGTTTATCGTCGAGTTGTTTCCGCATCTCGTCTTGGCATTCCCCGACTTGAAGGCCCCAGAGCTTTGATGCATCCTTTAGCTCTGCTACACCATTATTGATCCAGAGCCAGACAGGCGTGTCTGATGCTCCCTTGAATATTATCTCATCGTATCCGGCTTGTTTGAGTTCGGCTCCCCAGAATCCGCCTGCGTCTGCTTCACCGAATGCTCCTGTGAGTGGTGATTTTGCGCCGACGGCGTTTCTTCCGCTCCCTGAGAAGGGTCCTCCTGTTATGACTCCTGTGGCCATTATTAGCGTGTTATCGGGTGATAGTGGGTCGGCTCCTTGCTTGACTTTGTCGAGTAGGTGGTATGCTACTGAGCCCATTCCTCCGAGGTAGGTTCTGTACCAGTTCTCGTCTGGTTGTTCCTCTTCTATTTTTCCTTTGGTTAGGTTGACGAGTAATCGTTTCCCATTGTATCCATATGGCATGTTAATATGTTGTGTGAGCGGGGGTAAATAGATGATACCATGTTTCTGGTGGCGGTGACGGTTCTTTAGGGTTTCATTGTTCTTCTACTGGGGTTTCATGGCATGTATTTTAGCTGTATCTGATCGAAAGGTGCCCCTTTTATTGTGCTGAACCACATCACCAGAACCCTAAGACTTCAGTGGTAGTAGAGTATTATTGATTGTTGAGGAATATGCGGGATTTTACAAATATGTGTTAAGTAAGATGATATTTGCAGAGATCATTTGCATATTATCCTAATATTTAGTGTCCTATTTCGAAGTAACCCATTAGACTTTGAGCAATTCCCCAGATCAGGAGATTTCGAGAGAACAGAGCAGTGGTGAGGATAACGTATGCGTATTGTTTTATCATTATAAGACCGAGAAGCTGTCTAGCCTCCTATGAGCAGACACACTATGATAAAAACAGTTCGGAGTTCAACCAGTGTGTAGCCGAGTGCGCGCATTGAGGTCGGATGGTTATCGGTTTTAGGAAACGGTTTCATACATTGATGTTAAAAACTTGAAAATATCTCCCATTTTCATTTATCTCTTTACTCTATCATACTGCGTATCTATTATATCTAATCTAAACATTTGCTTTGTAAACCATGGACAATCTAAATGACTCATACCCTAATAAAGAATCGAAGAATGAACCTCCTCAATTCAATGTGTTACTGTATTATATTGATGACAAAATTCATGAACTTGAAAAAGAATTTGACGCAAAGAATTCGGAGATATGTGACAGATTAAGTATTTTAGAGAGTCAAATCAGTGAAATTCACTCCACCTTATCAGAAAAAACGCTTTTACCCGGCATACAATCTAGACAGCAGTTTATACCTTCTGATTTGGAGAATAAGTTGAATTTTTTCGATGTTTTTGTAAACGAAACTCTGTGTATGTTCAATGAGAGTGAGGATAGTGTGTATATTGTTAATTGTGAAGGAGTTGAAGGGCTGGAGTTATTTAGGGAGTTTTCAAACGTAAATGAGGTTATTTCATTTTCTAATAGGATTAGGATCAGATATGTTGAAAATAAAATAATCTTATCAAAGAGCACAAAAAGGTAATGCGAGCAGGTTATACAATAAGAAATGGATCCATAATTAAGAGAAAAAACAACTAGTTTTTACAGGTAAACTTTCATTAAAAAAATTGAGGGAGTTAGCTAGTGAAAATAATGTTAGTTTGAGAAATGGGTGGGCTTTTCGAAATGTTCAACTAACCGATAAGAGCAACACGCTGGCGCGCCCCTGCGGAACAGATATAATAACCGTATTTTCGTAAACGGATTTTGATAAAGTTAACAGGTGAGAAGAAAATGATGACAGATATTCAGGAACAGAAGACACGTCGTTTAGACATACTAGAGGGAATCAACAATGGCGTTGGAAAAGTAGAGATCGCAGCAGGGTTAGGGGTTCCGGTATGGGTCGTAATTAAAGATCTAAAGAGAATGCGCCATAATCGGGATTCAAAGCTTGTGCAAGCATATGAAACAGCTAGTGCACGCATCAGGGCTATGAAGCAAGCAGTCGCGGATTTACCAAATGATAGGTTCTACAGTATGACTGGGATGAGTTTGAAGGAGAAGACATTCAACAATATGATTAGTTTTTACAGGCCTGAGTTCATAAAGATACTTAAATCTGATGTTGAGTGCGATGCGATTAGAGACCTAACTGACAGCGTTAGAAGAACCTTGAAGCATAATGGAATTATCACTCAGAAGTCTCCCCAGATAACTTCGAAAGCTCGCAATTATTTAACAAAAAAGCCCAATGATAGCTAAACCAATTCATGTGCGCGCTCTAAGACTCGACCTTTGTTTTATGTGAGCACCATATGTTTTAAAATAAAAGAGAGAAAGTATCGGGAGATGTCTCCACATGTGGTAGGGTTCGGGTCCCACCATTCGCTTTCTGTTATTTGAATCAGGTATTATCTTTAATTCGGAGCTTTATATACTAAGCAGATTAGAAAAGAAGGATTCAATTCGTGTTTTGATAAGGTTTGTTCTTGGCCCATTCTAACCCTTTTCTCGTAATCGCCATATTATCAATGTCACCCGGAATCATCTTATCTACTCCCCATCGGTTACCCTTGACTCTCAGCCTACCGATCAGGATCATTTCCCCGTTGTAAGCCATCAAAGCCATCTCGTGGACCTCCTCCTCGGTGAATCCGGATCTCTCTATAAGCTCCGTAGCCAACGCTATTTTGAAAGCATCCCCGCCAGGATGATAGTGTTCAGCGAGATATTTGACTAGTTTATTCATGTTTAACGGAAAAGAACCCAAACCATATGAGAGAAACGCACATTCTTGAACCACAGAGACAAGAGAAAATGATCAATATGCTTGTTACATGAGACGCGTGGTTCGAAGTTATTTTCGGTGAAACGTGAATCTGCACCTTGAATGGTCTATGCTGCATTCAGCCTCTAATGGGTAAAAGTCCTGTTCAGTTATCTCCTTCAAGATCCCGGATAATGCTCCCTTCTGAAAAATACACTGAGAAGAATGCTGATCTTCACAGAACTCCGCCAACCCAAAACTCATAATTAATACACTGACCTCCCCCTTGATCAAGTCAAATGAATCCAGAGAATGCCTACCCCAGCCAAGCCTCTCAAGGTCTATAAGATAATCACGAAAGATCTCCTCTTCATCTCCCCCAGCATCCTTGAAGGCTCCCTGTTCCAACATTTTCTGGATATCATGGGTTCCAAAGTCTCGGCTCATAGCGAATAAAATTGAGTCACCGGCTGAACCAAACCTATCCTTCAGCACAGATAAGAACCTGACAAACCCACCGTAGGAGAAACAAACCTTGCCCTCTTCTTCCATCAAATCACTTCCTCTCATAAAGAATCATTCTTTTAAAATCTCTTTTACGTGTTCCGTAAACTTTGTGAGCCAGTTTTCTTCGTTAATATCAAATACTTTAATCCCATAAACCTGTCCAAGCGCTAACACTTCCTCATCACATTTACGGGTTATCAGTATCGCGTATGAGTTTTTAACATCCATCTTTACACCAAGTAAAATGATTAACTCGTCCTCTGCACCTTCAGTGGATACATCGATCAATAGGGTGTGGTTGTCTTTTTTGCCTAGTAAATCGATTTTATGTTTGCTACTGGACAGCCCCATAAATTCAGCTTTAAATGAGGCTTCAACGCCTAGACTCTGAAGCACCATCATCGCTTTTCCAGCAATTATCTCAATTTCTTCATCGGAGTCTACAAGCTGGTATGCTTTCTCAGTTAACTCGTAGCTGTATATGGGTCTATACTTGGATTCCTTGTAGTTGAACTTGGCTCCACAGTTGGGGCAGAGATGAGTTATCAGCGGGCGCTCAAAGTGGTGCCCATTATTGCACTCAAAGCTGAACCCGATTATCTCGTAGTAGTTTTTTTCTTCAGCATCCGTTACCTTATCGGCGTCAGTGAAAAGCGTTGTCTTACATTTTGGGCAGGGAAAAACTTCGGTGTCTTCAATCGCTAGCTTTTTCCCTGTGTATCCGCAGAAAGGATGCTGAATTAGATAATATTGAGTGACATGCGTCGAGGTACATGTTGGGCACGTGTATTTAGTGTAGATGTAGGGGAAGTCACAGTGGGGGCAAAATAATGTATATTGCTCATCAACAATTTTGAGGTATCCTTTATCATATAATCCTTTGAGTATTTTCTCAAAATTTCTGAAGCCTTTTTTCCCTACTTTTTCCTCAAGTTGAGTATACACTATCCCATTTTTACTGAGGTAGACTTTGATTGAGTCCAACGAGGTGCTAATTAATTCAAGAATGAAGCTTTGTTCATCTTTGGATAAATTAGTGCTTAAAGTCACAGTTCACTCCTTACTTAATCTGTGGTCATCATTGAAAAACCATAGGATTGTAA
>CAYTVK010000124.1:0-6473 GCA_964441725.1 uncultured Candidatus Bathyarchaeia archaeon
GCCGTCAATCACAGCGTAGCCGTATTTTTCCTTGTTAGCCTCGCGTTCCTTCTTCCTCTCGTCACGCAGGCGTTTTTTTTCCTCTTTATCGAGGTTTTTTCGTAGTTCCCTCTCTGCTAAGACCATCTCGTAGATAGGAGTGTAATCGATGTCGCCGGGTAGAATCTTGAACCCCATCAGCTCGCTAAGGTCCTTGTGGAAGTTCTCAGCAAAAACAGGGTCCTCGACATAGGGAGTTCCTATTTTTTTCGCCCAAGCTACTACGCGTTCCTCTTCATCAGGAGTTAGCTTGTGTTCTTTGCCCTTGATCTTCACTGACAGCCCCTGTGGTTCATATGGTGGGGGCACCATGACGCCGTTGTGATGCATTGACTCCATATAGTAGCCTCTGTGACTCTGACATAATCCATTGGTTTTTTTAAAGATTTACCAAAGTCCGGGTTCAAGCAACTGTAATATCTTACGCTTACAATGTTTTTCTGATGTCCAAGGATAAACCCATAGAAAGAGATGAGTTACTTGGAGCGTTGATGCTGGTCTTTTTATTCATCTCGGTTGTGGGCGGGCGCGCAATCGGTAACTACTATGCCAGCTATCAGGAGATGACCAAGCTCAAAGTATTGTTCGAGGTCAGCGAAGAAGACCTCTCAAACTACATAGTGAATGAGGTTAAGGGACAGCAGACTAATTTGGAGGTGGGGTTGATTATCACAGGGCAGAGAGCCGATAACTCCGCTAATGTTGTGACGAATACGCCGGATTACATAAAGAGGTGGCTAGTTGGCTTAACTGTCAGCCCAGTGGTAGTTAATCAGCCTGAGGCGTCTGATGTGGAGCTTGAGATGCTCATTGAGGGAAACAGTGTTAATGACGCAGTGTACAGTTTTCCGAAGCAGAAAATCAGTTATCTGCAATTCACAGACCGCACCATGAAGCTGGACATCGAGGATAAGGAAGCTTTCAAGGAGATGGTGAACGAGGCTGCTACAAAATACGGTGGGGAGATCGAGATTACCTTCAAGGGAAGAGTTCATATGTATTTGCTCTTCCTTGATACGTGGCTTCCTTTCACGGTGACTCGTTATCCCCTCGTCTATGCCCCATATTTAGAGTACCTGGACTCTGGGTGGAGAAGCTACACCAGTGGTGAGGTTTCAAGCCTCTCTGTAACTGAGGAAGGATATGTACAGGTTGATTTCAGAAACCCGACGCGTATACATAGTCTCAGAGAAGATGTTACTTGTCAGATATTCAGAGGGGGAGAAGCTACGCCTGTTATGAATATTACAAAGAACGTTCAGGTAGCGCCCAGCATAGATGGTCAATATATTTTCCCTTTCACAGTGTCTGAATCGGGAGACTATACATACCGATTGATATCCGAGGACAAGGTGTTGGCAGAGGATTCACCTATTTTATCAATAAAATAAATAGGGGATTCATTTACCGTTGATAAAAAAAGTCATATTCTCATAAGATAAAATAGGATTAATCGGGGGAGCCAACCATTCAGGGCGATGTGAGTTTTCAATCAAGCATACTTGAGTTAACCCTGAATATATTTCAAACCCTCAACAGGACAGAGGCTCAGTCAGAAGCCATAAATCAGATTTTAAGAGAAATAAAAAACCACATCGATGTCTCAGTAACAGCTATTCGTCTGCAAGAAGGCGATGACTTCCCCTACTATTTCTATGATGGCTTCAGTGACGCGCATCTTGAGGCAGAGAACTCACTCTGTAGTCTCTCAGAGAGTGGCGAACAGATTGTGGGTTCCAATGGGGCGCCCCTGTTGGCGTGCATGTGCGGGAGAGTTCTGCAGGGGAGAACCGATCCGAGTCTCCCGTTTTTCACCGAGAGAGGCAGCTTCTGGACAAACAATACGGATGCTCTTATTCAAGAAGCTACAAAAGAGCAACTTGGTGAGACGAGGAATGTGTGTAACGCTGAGGGTTATTTATCCGTTGCACTGATTCCTCTCAGAAGCCTGCTGGGAATAACGGGTTTACTCCAGCTAAACGACGAGAGCCCAGACAAATTTACGCCTGAATTAATCGAGTTCCTAGAGAGACTCGGTGAGAGCATAGGTATAGCCCTCGCGCGACTTGATGAGGAGAACCAGAGAAAAGCGCTTGAATTGGAACGAGAACAACTCCTGCATAAATACCAGCTAAGAATCAATGAACTGGACACCCTTTACAGGATAAGCAAGCTACAGGAAAACCAAGACCTGACAATAGATGAAATTCTCAACCTGATTGTCAACCTTCTTCCCGGTTCAACCCAGTACCCGGAGATAGCGATGGCTAAGCTGAACATCGAGGATCGAGGCTATAGCTCTAAGGGGTACAAGGCTGCGCCATACAGGTACAGTGCCCTGATACAGAACTATGGGGAAATTGTGGGAAAACTGGAGATAGGGTACCTTGATGAAGCGTCAGTGGATTCTAGAGAGCCTTTTCTTGAGGAGGAGATTAAGTTGGTGAAACTTGTGGCTGAGACGATCTCTAGGATGCTTGAGCGTAAGAAGACGGGTGACTGGAAGCGTGGCATCGATAAATATGCGTTGGTTCTTAACGATGATGAGATGCGTCACATCACGAAACTCGTGCTGGAAGACATGGCTATCGGGGAAATGGACCGCGAAGAATACAACATAAAGGATGTTCCCGATGACTCCACACAGACAATTGATTCATATATGTCCCTACAGTTCAACCTCGAGTTAAACCGGGGGCTCATACTCAAACTACAAAACCTGTTAAACTCTGATGAACCAATCTAACCCAAAAAAGGCATCACAAGAGCTGTTTTTCATCAATTAATGCTAGGTTCCCATGATTATTGCTGAAAACTAGTTATCAACCTATTCTCGCTACTTAGATTCAGGTGTCTTATGTTGAAGAAATGGCTCAGGTTACTTCTAATTGGGTCGTTGTTGTTTACTAGCGTAAGAGTCGTTCATGCGGTTGATAATCCATCTGCGAGAATGGGTCACGCTATGGTATATGACCCTGTGAATGAAAAGGTTCTATTATTTGGGGGTTCGATATGGCAGAACAGCAGATACACGTTTTACAACGACTTATGGAGCTACGCTGATGGAGTATGGACTGAGATCAACGTACCTGGAGCGAAGCCGTCGGGCAGATTCAACATCCCCATGGTGTATATATCGAACACCCATCAACTCTTTCTCTTCGGGGGATTCAGCAGTACCGACCGCATTGGAGACACATGGGTCTACGATATAGCGGACAACCAGTGGACCCGTTTTGATACGGATACGAATCCGCCTCGTCGCAGCGATGCGGCGATAGCGTATGATGAAGAACATAATGTAGTGGTTATGTTCGGAGGATACAGTATCAATGATGTAATACTTGATGACACATGGGTATTTGACTTCAGTTTAATGGACTGGGTTGAGATGACGCCACAAAATAAGCCTCTTGAACAATACGGTGGACACATGGTATATGATTCTGTAAACGGCGAACTCCTCATGTATCCTGGTCACTGGAATCTCAGATCAGATGGCACACTGATCAGCAACGGTTACGGAGACGAGATATGGATATACAACTACGAAGAGGACGCTTGGACCGAACTAGAGACCACTCCAAAGCCAAGGGCTAGATACTGGTTCAACCTAGCTTACGACACCAAAAACGGGGAGCTAGTGTTATTCGGAGGGTCAGCTGGTAGAGAGTATCAGCTGTCGGATACTTGGTTGTACGACTATGCTTCAAACTCGTGGAGAGAAATAGGTACTGAATCCCAGCCGCCTGTAAGGGCGAACTCGTACATGGCGTATGATGAATCCAGAGACATTATCGTGCTCTTCGGAGGCAGCCACTTCAATCACGTCACTTATTCGGATACAGGGATACTCGACGTTGAGTCCGGGACATGGTCAGAGTCATCAACTGAATCAAGCAATCAGAGTCAAGAAGAGCTTCAGGGAATACCCGGCTTCAATGTGTACATCATCATTCTCAGTCTAGTAATTACTCTATGGGTTAACCATGTTGGCAAGATAAAGGTTTAAAAATGATCGTTAGCATGCACCATGAGTCTCCCTAAAAAGCATGACAATCATTGATTGCCATTGTTTTTCCTTCCAAATAGGGAGACTCGACTCTAATTCTAAGGATACAGTGAGAAACTTGGTACATTACTTAATGGGCTTTGGCTGTGAAATACTCCAAAGGTTCTCGTAAAGGTCTTTTGCCCACTTTAACACTGTTGAGTCCTCTGAGACGAAGCCGCGGTAGTCTATTCTTCCATCGTTGGATGGGAAGCAGATTCCAGCCACTCTTTTTTCGCTGAGTGACATGAATACGGGGATATCGTCGAGGATATTGTTGAGAAACTGTTGATGGATGACGGCGTCTTTTATCACTGATCCCCTGTCAAATTCTGGGGGTATTACTATGTCTTTGGGCTCCAGTAGCCTTGCCTCAATGCCTCTTTCTAGGGCTTCATTCCACGCAGGAACAATGGTAATGATGTACCGGTCCGTGATCCTCCATACATACTCCTCTGCCTCACGGATCATCTGATCTATCAAGTGGAATATGACCATGATATCGTCGATGTATCTTGAATTCTCTAGTTCACCGATTCTTGCGATAAACTCGTAGGGTAACTTTGAGAGATCGTGATCCTGAAAGTATTCCTTGTGGGAGGTAACAAAGTTGAATCCCGTTATCTGTTTGAGGGATAATTCACCGTATCCAGTTAGATGGTGTGTGCCATCAGGGTTTTTACTAGTCAACCCTACCTCGTCGAGTCTGGCTAAGTGTCTGCTGGTTTCCTGAGTGGTCAAATCCAGTTCTTTGCTGATGGCCGTGACTGTAAGATGACTGTTTTGAAGTATCTTTAATATTCGTAGCCTGTCTTCGTTGCTAAATTCGAAGAATAGGTTGCATAGGTTCTCCAAAGACATCAGTACTAATGTTAGTTTTCATCACCGATATTAATATCCCTACACCGCTCATGCAATCAGGTTATACAAGTATACGTTTAAATCACATGGAGGGGAAGAAATTAAGACATAGTTTCTCTGTCCAGATGACAAACACAAAAAGCATCTCTAGTCTTGTAGTGGATAGGAAAAAAGATGGAGTATTCTTGGAAGGTGAACTCGGGCTCGTCGAGGATGTAGAGTTGATTGAAGGCCGGGTTTTGACTATTAAAGGAGAGAATGGCACTGTTAGAATCGATATATCTGAGGAAGAACTGGTCCATGCTTTGAGACAGCAGAAGAAAAACGAGTAGAAACATACACTCAAAAAAGGATACTATGTACTCAAGATCAATCTTGAATACATCTTAAGTTATCAATACGATAAATACTGGTAGCGATTGAGATTGGATGCATCAACGGTCTTAGAAGAACCTATTGAAGTGGTTAAGAAGGTAACTGGAAGATTCGAATTCCTAGACTTTGTACGCGGAATAATAATGATAATTATGGCTTGGGATCATGTATCTGGTTTCTGGAATCGATTTCATCATGGGGGAGAGGGAATATTCGGTCAAGCACCGCCATTTATTAACACAACATGGTTTCTGCTCCGGTTCGTAGCTCACTACTGCGCCCCAATTTTCATCTTCTTAGCGGGAACAGTGCTCGCGATCTCCACAACTAGAAGGTTAAGAAGAGGAGAATCAGAGAGAAGCGTAACACTGCACCTGATAAAGAGGGGCATCGTGCTCCTCTTCCTTGAGGCGGCGTTTATTTCGCCTGCATTCAGTCTCCCTTGGACATATTTCGGCGTTCTTGCGTGCATAGGTACCTGTCTCATAATATTTAGCGTCGCTAGAAAACTGCCCACTAAACTAATTTTAGCGGCAGGCATCTTGATTGTGCTAAACCATAGTTTTCTAAACCTGAGCTTTATCCCGACGAGCCCAAATTGGGGCTGGTATCTACGCGTCATCATCCATGAGCCTAATTTCCAACGTTTTCCATACTTTGGCCTGTATCCGATTATTCCATGGATAGGAGTGATGAGCATTGGCTGGGCTTTCGGAAACTTCCTCGAGAATAAAACAGGTATGGACATCAGGAAGCTAAGAAACCCAATCTATTTGACTGGAGTAGCATCAATCATTGCTTTCATAATTGTTAGATACTTTAATGGATACGGTAATCTGATCCCGAGGATGGGAAACACCCTTGTTGACTGGCTCTACGTCAGCAAATATCCTCCCAGTGTAGCTTTCCTGCTATGGACTCTAGGAGGAATGTGTCTGATGCTTGGAACGGGTATAGTGTTGGAGGAAAGAGGTATGCTGGGGAATTGGCTGGTTTCCGGTATTTTGACGATTGGGCGAAATCCATTGTTCTTTTATGTTGTGCACCTCTGGTTCTACAGGGCAAGGTGGCCGGACTTTGCTCCATCCAACGGAGTATCTCCGTTCTTCCTGAGCCTCAATGAAACCCTGCTATTCTGGGGTATTGG
>CAYTVK010000125.1:0-4362 GCA_964441725.1 uncultured Candidatus Bathyarchaeia archaeon
AGAAGTGTTTGTACTGGTTCATGAAGCTAGGATGCTTGAAACGTACCAGGTCTAGATACCATTTTACACCCTTCTCGTTGATGGTAGTAGTCTCACCACCGATAGTGGTCTCCAGCTTGAAGGGGTTAATCATCAAGTCCGTATACAACCGGCCCTTTTCACCGTTCACAGTCACGCTGAACCTCGGCCTCAGCTTGGTCCAGCTCAGTCTAGCGTTGATTGGGACACCGTCTGAAGATTTGAGATCTGTATCCATGTTATCGCAGACCTCATAATCCTTGCACCACCAGTGCACAGAGGAAACATCTCCTATATGACCAATGATGGGATTAATCACTGAAATAATGTGAGGTAACACATCCTCCACTATGCCATTCTCCGTGTGTTCCCGGAAATCCGTCTTGCTCCGATAAGACCTCAAATAGTTCTCGAAGGCTGTCTCGACGCCTGTAACTTCGCCGATGGAGCCATCTTTAACATACTTCTCCATCAATTTGAGGCTCGGACTGAAAGTGTAATTATGAGCAGGTAAAACGGCTAAACCAGTTTCCTCCTGCAGCTCCTTGATCGTGATGCATCCCTCAACCGATTCCGCTAGGGGCTTTTCACAGAGAACATGTTTACCGGCCCTTAACGCATCTATCACCATTTCCTCGTGAAACCGGGGAGGCGTATTGATAGCCACTGCCTCAATGTTATCATCTGATAGTAGCTGCCTGTAATCCTGATAGCCCTTGGCTCCTTTACATTCACCTAAGATTTCGGTAAGCCTCTCCTCGCTTAAATCCGAGACAGCGGCTACACTGATCATATCAAGCTGTTCTATGGCTTTCAGGTGAAACATGGATGTGACCCTGCCGCATCCGATTATTCCTAGGCGAAGCACGTACTCTAACCATCCTTAGGGTTGATAAAAGATTCCGCATCTACAGGTCTAGGAATTTGCAGAACAACTGGTCTGTAAGTCCTTTTGGCTGTTCTAGGCTCTTGGGCTTGGGCGGGTTTCTGATATTGCAGAAGTATTTCCAGTAGAAGTATTTCCCAACGGTTACCTCCATGTGGAAGGTTTTGTGCAGAAAAACATCCACTGTTCCCATCCATGCTCTTCCTAGGAAACTACCTGCGAAGGCCATTCCCAGTAGGTAGGTGCATATGTAGATTAATATCTGATATACAGTTTGGACTGTGAACACCATCTATATCACTAGCGATACACAGAAGCGTGGCTGAATAAAAGCTTAACTCAAGTAAAATACTTGCCAAGAGCCTCACGGTATCCAAACTGAAAACTCACGATACCGCATAACACCAACTCAAACCAGTAAGTAGCCAGTCTGGTAAGCAAACTGATAGCCCCCGCGACCCCGAGAGGAACACCGACCACCACCAGCGCACCCGCTAATCCGGCGTCCACTATACCTATCCCACTTGGTATGATGAAGTTCAGCTGCTGTATGAACTCGATGACTGCGAAGATGAGCACTATCACCCAGAAGTTAATGGGCTGATTAAGCGAGATAGCCACCATGTAGGCGGTAATAGCCCCAGTGCTCCAGTGGAACCCCACCAATAGGAGAGAGAAAACGTTCTCCAGCGGCCTCTTCTTCAGCTTCTTTAAGGAGTCATTAATCTCATATACAAACTCCTCAAACCCGTTGAACCCATACTCCTCGCTGTAAATTATCTTCTCTATCTGCTTCTTCAGCCACTCAGGGCTCCTATTATAGAGATTCATCATCACCTTCGGGGTCAGTATGATGGCAAACATCGCGGTGTTTACAAGGGCGAATAAGACCGCGAACCAGATGAATTCATGTCGAATAGGAATAGCCGAGCCATAGACAAAGCGGACGATGATTGCCGCTATTGAAATCATCAAGCCGAAGCTTATGAAATAATATACCTTGCTGACGATAACGGATGAGATGGCTTTACCCCAGTTCCCACCTTTTTGATCCTTGACAAGGTATGCTCGCACGATCTCGAATCCTGATGGGATGGGTAGCATCCAGACCATGAATAACCCTACGAATGAGAACTGGACCGCCTTCCAGAGGCTTGTCTTGAATCCGAGAATCCGCAGCAATACATACCACGAGGATGAGAGAAAGAAGAGACCCACATAGTTTACCCCGACGGCTGCCACGAACATCCATAGATTAAACCGCCCCACTTCGGTCAAGACTTTAAAGGGGTTAGTGTAGACAAGGTAGACTACGAAGAGGATGACGCCGACCACAAGGAAGAATATGCCCCAACCATTCCTCTTCATATTAATCTCTCCTACATGACTCAACACATGAATAAAAAACATGGGCAGAAACGCCTAAATCCGAAACGTTCACCGCGTTATTTTTTCTGTGTTGGGGCTCATTATTTATAACTTCAATAGATATTATACAGGAAACGACGAGCAGCTATGATTGACTATCTTTATCGTTTTGTCGAGCTTAAAAGGGAGCTAAAAAACATGGTGGACACCGAGAAACCCAGTTATCTGATTATCTGTCTCGACTCATGTCGATACGATGTCTTTGAAGAAGCAGAAGCCCCTAACATGAAGTCCGTTGGGGCGCTGAATATGGCTCATAGCTTTGCATGCTTTACCCCGAGTTCTATCATTGGGTTCTTGATGAATTTTCCACCCATAGGATTGGATGTCGGCAGGTTGTACCCTTACAAGAAATGGGCTTGGCTACCATCAGAGCTTCATAAAGATGGATACAAGAACGCTTTTTTCAGCCCAAACGCCGTGATTCCCCTGCTGGATCTGAACCTAAAGGGAAACCTGCTGAAGGACTTTGATAGGAAGGAATTCATCAAATACAATGATGTTACCAACGTAGAAGCCATCGCTAAGGACGCAGCCGATTTCTTCACAGAAAACGAAGCGACGTTTATCTTCATATTGTTAATGGAAACCCATACACCGATGTATGATGGAAATAAGGTGAAGATCCCGTTCCCCATACAGAACCCCAAATCAGTGCATGACTTTCAGAGAGGCGCGGTGGAGTTTGTGGACAAAAAGATAGGCGTCCTACTCGATGAGATCAAGAAATCCGGTAAGACAACCGATGTAATAATCACTGCAGACCACGGTGAGCTGCTTGGTCCAATCAAGTGGGGGCACAATCCGGGGGACTTGACTTTTTACAATAAAAGCAGGATAGAGTATTCCGAGGATTTATTCAAGATCCCATTCATTAGAGGTACATTAAATTAACGATTTTTGATGCTACTTCAATTATCGGTTACATAGTAGTGGGCTTTATATCTATACAAATACCAAAACATCCATGGTTCAGGCTGGTGAATATCTTTCACTTAGTATAATAATACCCGTCCTGAACATGGATAAGACCATCCGGGCAACACTGGAGTCGTTGATGAGGCTAGATTACCCTAAGAATTTAATGGAGATCATCATCGTAGATGGCGACAGTAAAGATAATACCCGTGAAATAGTTCAAGAATACCCTGTTCTCTTGGTTGATCAAGAAGGAAGAGGACTCAACGCGGCTAGAAACACCGGGATAAAATACAGTTCTGGTGAGATACTTGCCTACACTGATGGCGACTGTGTCGTCCCAGTGAATTGGGCCCAGATTATATCTAAAAACTTCCTCGACCCCTCCATCGGCTTCGTCGGGGGAACAATGGAAGGCTTTGACAAGACCAGCATATTGAGTAACTACATGGACGAGACCCTGTTCCAGTCAACGCCGGGGTTCAGAATACGTGTCGAGACAACGGACCTCCAGTTGATGCAGTTCCCGGCTGGAGCCAACATGGCTTTCAGGCGCCGCGCGTTGGCGCGTGTCGAGTTCTTCGACGAGCGAATCACATATGGGTTTGATGATCTGCAGCCCGTTGAGGCTATGGGATTCAAGGGGTTTAGGATCGTTCTTGACCCTGAAGTCAGCGTGCTTCATCAGCATAGAAGCACTTTGAAGGGTTTGCTTAAGCAGCATTTTAACTATGGGCGCGGAGGGTCATTACTGGTTATTCATAAACGGGCAAGCCTCTTGGCTAGCTGGTACGCCGCGTATTTGATCACAACTACTTCATTGTTCAGCATACTGAGTTTCCTGATCTATATCGGCTTGAAGATCCATAATCCTCTGCCCTTCAACTTGGCTTACGGTGCCCTAGGAATCTACTGGGCTTTAATCACCATCTATTATCTGCCAGTGAGCATTCGGGACCTCAAACTCTGGAAGATCATACTCTACCCTGCGTTGGATATATTACGGGGAATTGTCTTTTCACTGGGTGGACTATATCAGATGGTGCAGTCGCTGAGCCAGAAAGTGATAAGTTAATTTGCCTGAAATAACCCTACGCGATGCAGTGGAAGAC
>CAYTVK010000125.1:4372-6466 GCA_964441725.1 uncultured Candidatus Bathyarchaeia archaeon
CTGCCTATAATACACTCGATTGAGACAAGTGTTTACCCCGCGCCTTGGACCTTCAACTTCTTCCGCATCATATTTTATATGAATGAAGGTCTCTTCCCGGTCGCCCTCCATGATGATAACATAATCGGGTACACTGTTGGCGAGATCGAAGTCATGGGTAAGAAGAGTGAGTCTAAGAAGGCTGGTCATGTCTTGAATATCGCTGTTAAGTCCGAGTATCGGGGAATAGGAGTTGGAACCATGCTTCTTGATGAGATTGAGAATCGTTTCAGACAGCGTGGTGTTGATGCGGTTTATCTTGAGGTTCGGGAGTCCAATGTTAACGCCCAGAGGGTCTACAGGAACAGGGGCTTCGAGTATGTAAGGACTGCCGAGAATTATTATGGAGACGAGGATGGTTTCATAATGACTAAGAGGCTTACCCGTTAGCCTTTATACTTGTATCCGGTGATTCTAGGTATTACGGTGATCATTGCTTGACCATGATACGTGTTGCAATAGCGGGTGTGGGTAATAGCGCCTCATCATTACTTCAGGGAATACAGTACTATTCAGAGAATGGAAACAACTTGGGGTTACTTCACGAAAAACTTGGAGAATACAGTGTTGGAGACATCAAGTTAGTAGCTGCATTCGACATCGACAAGAATAAGATAGGGAAAGATGTCGCTGAGGCTATCTACGCTGAGCCCAACAAGGCGCCTAAAATAGTTGAGCTGAAAAAGACAGGAGTAGTGGTCCAGATGGGGTCTCACCCTGACACTATGGAGGCGTCAAATATGAGCCACATTGAGACAGCCAAGGTTCAGCCTGTGAACGTAGCAAAGGTTCTCAAGGACTCCAAGGCAGACATTGTGTTGAACCTCATATCAGGTGGAGCTGATAAAGCGAGCAGACTGTACGCGGAGGCGGCGTTAAAAGCCGGATGCGGGTTCATAAATGCAACACCATCAGGCATTGTCAACGACATATCCATTGCCTCTGCTTACAAGAAAGCGGGATTGCCCTTAGCGGGAGACGACCTTATGAGCCAGATGGGAGCCACCGCTGTGCACATCGGGTTACTGGAGTTCCTTGATAGCCGTGGAGTGCATATCGATGAGAGCTATCAGCTGGATGTTGGCGGTGGAAGCGAATCCATCAACACCCTTGAGAAAACCCGTGACATCAAGCGAACCATCAAGACCGAGGCGGTCAAGAAACACATCCCATACGACTTTGAACTGGTCTCCGGTTCAGCGGATTTCGTAGACTTCTTGATAAATGGACGAGACAGCTTCTTCTATGTTAAAGGAACCTACTTTAGCGGAGCCGATTTCACACTCGATATGAAGCTCAGCACCGAGGATTCACCAAACGCCGGCGCAGTGCTGGTTGATGTCATCCGTGGAATGATGATCGCCAAAGAGAGAGGAACAGGTGGACCAGTAGAAACAGTGTGCAGCTACGGCTTCAAGCGCCCCCCGAGAAGGTATAAGATGCAGGAAGCCTACAGGTTATTCAAGGAGTTCACTGCTTGAATCTGATATTTGTTCTCGGCACAGCCGGGAGCGGCAAGAGCACTTTCACAGCCAAATTCACTCGCTACCTTGAGTTCAACAGGGAGGACGTTATGGCTGTCAACCTCGACCCAGGCTCAATGATTCTTCCATACGCGGCTAACGTTGATGTCCGCGAGTACATCAAGGTTGAGGATATAATGGAGGAGTATGGTCTCGGGCCCAACGGCGGCCTGATGCTGGCCCATGATATGATGTCGGAGATAGTCGATGACCTGAGCAGCGACATCGAGGAATTTACACCGGATATCTGCATCGTGGATACACCGGGGCAGATGGAGCTATTCGCATTCAGGAACATTGGAGCCCAGATAGCTCAGAACCTCACCGACGCGGAGAAGGGTGTGATCTACATATTTGACGGAATCCAGTGCAGAGACCCGTTGAACTATGTGATGAACATGTTCCTGGCAAGCGCTATCAACACCAAGTTCTTCATGCCCCAGTACCACCTCATAAGCAAGGCAGATGTACTGGAGCCCCATGAGGTAGACGAGATCGTTAGCTGGAGCGAGGATCAGTTCGCGCTTGAGGA
>CAYTVK010000126.1:0-6462 GCA_964441725.1 uncultured Candidatus Bathyarchaeia archaeon
GGGGTATATGCCTGTCATTGGACCTGTTAAGGCGATTAGTAGGTTCTCAGGTCCCAGTGGGTTGATTTCTCGCCATTTTTCACCTATTCTATCCCAGAGAACCTTGGCTCCGAGACCTCTTCCACCGAAATACTGCTCAAGTGTTTTCTCAGGGAAAGTGATCTCCTCTATCCGGTCTTTGGTGAGATTAATGTCCAGGACCTTCCCAGCGTATCCTCGATTCATCAAATCACATCCAGGCCTTTCTCACCGAACAGCTTCACAGCCAGTTTCTTGGCTACAGCCACAGGGTTTCTCGAGAACAGTTTTCGGTTACTGTTCATCCTCTCATGGACCAGCTTCAACGCCCCATACCCTGCCTCCTGACACACCTTTACACATTCAGGGTCACCTCCGCATAGATCGCAGATATTCGCCTTCCTATCCTTTGGGTGAAGGAAAGGAACGGAACCGGGACACGCCTTTACGCATGCTCCACAGCTAATGCAGGCCTCACGGTTAACCATCACAGCTGTGGTCTGTGGGTTGACAGAGATCGCGTCAACAGGGCAGCTGTCTTTGCATGGGTAATCATCACACTGGGCGCAGAGGTGAGGTATCTCCAAGCCGGGGAATGGCATGAAGACTCTGATCCTGCTTGCCTCAGGCCATAGCCACCCCTCGTGGTGTAGGCTGCATGCTAGTTCGCATCTTCTGCAACCGGTGCAGTTCTCATAGTTTCGAACAATCCAGATAGAACTCATGACATGATACAGGAGTTTGATTTGAAGAAATTTGTGGTAATAAAAAATGGTTAGCGGAGCTTGGCCATACTCTTCTCGAGATCAGCCAGGTCGAGTTTCTTGAGGGTCTCCTTTGTGGGGATTCCTCTCTCGTCCCAGCCCAGTGTCTCAAAGTATGCCTGCAGCTTTGTGTCCACAACCTCTCGATCGGTGACCTTTCCCTTGTAGGGTCCGCTTGGTAGGGGCTCATAGAACCGTGGCGGGTTATCATCGTCTTTAACTGGCACCCACTTGAGGTTTGGTCCACCCATCATCAATAGCGCCCTCTGCAGTGTTACGATCCTTGGGCCTGTCTCGCCTCTCCAGTTATCCAGAGTTATATCGAATCCTGTGATCGCTTTGGCGAAGTCAAAGACCATGCTCTGGGGCACACCATAGTATGTGAAGTTGCAGAAGACCGCGCTGTCTGTGAAGACTGCTCCACTCATGTCGTTGTATCCGTCTACGCTGGTGCTGGTGTGGTCTCCACCCTGCACGCTTCCCGCGTATGCGATATCATGAGTATAGTCTGCGTCGCTTCTTGTACCATGTGCTCCGATCTCTATTCCCTTAACGTGAACCGCGTACTTTAGAAGGTCTTCAGGCTTCTTGCCCTTCATCTTTGCGATGATGTGGGCTGCCTGATATGTGCCCTCAGCCAGAGCGTCACCTATCTTCTCACGGTTCGCCATCATGCGAAGAACCTTGTCGAAGGTCATTGGGTCGCCCCACGCTGGCTTGAAGCCGAAGTCGCTGTCTGTTAAAATTCCGCGTTGATGTAACTCCACCGCAAAGGCTACCGTGTTTGGCCCATTGATTCCACTGTGACCCAGCTGGTCTACCAGCGCGCTGAGGTGTATGTTCGCCTCAGGGTCAAATATACCGAAGTTGGTACCACAGTAAGCCTGCAACTCGTAGTCAGGCATATCTGTGATATCTCCCTTCCATGGACCTGTCTTTATACAGCTAACCTTCATGCAGTTAGTGGTGCAGTTGAAGTCGGCCCACTTCTTCTTGACCCAGAACTTTGTCTCGAACATTGGTCCACCATAGCTCTTCTCGTCATGCCACTCCTCCTGCCAGTTCCTTATCGGCTCACTGCTGGTGTCAGCTCCGACGCTGTAGCCAGCGTAGCCTGTTCCCTGTCTCCTCATACCTGTTCTGCCCATGAGGTACTCGTGGGTCTTCTTCCAGAGTAGCTTGGCTGCCTCAGGGGCATCTACCTTTGGTAGGCTTCCCCTGCCCTTTGCTACTACTGCCTTGATGTTCTTGCTGCCCATCAGGCTGCCGTAGCCACCGTATCCACATGCGTGACATATCTTAGCCATTACCGCGGAGTTTCTAACGAGGTTCTCACCCGCTGGTCCAATGTAGATCATGCCGGGCTCCTTCCAGAGACCTACCTCTGGTTTGCGTTTCTTTAGTTCATCAGTGACCTCTTTGTTCAGCTTGATGAGGGTCTTTTCACCATCCAGTCCCCAGAGGTGGCTTGCGTCTCTTAGCTCCGCGCCTTCGTCCGTGATCATTAGATAGACCGGCTTGTCTGCTTTGCCCGTGAATGTCACTCCGTCGTAGCCTGCCTGTCTCATCTCGTTAGCCAGCTCTGTAGCCGCTGTTGATCCAACGGTTCCCATGCTTACCGGGCTCTTACCGCTTACACATATCCTACTTCCGGGATAGATGCCTGTCATGGGGCCTGTGAAGACCATGAATGGGCTCTCAGGCGCTAAGGGGTCTAGCTCGGGCCATTTTTCACCGATCTTGTCCCACAAGACCTTGGCTGCGAGTCCTCTTCCACCGAAGTATTGGCGCAGCATCTTCTCGCTGTACTCTACTTCATTGATCTTGTCTTTGCTTAGGTCTATGTCTAGCCATTTTCCTGCGTATCCGCCTGGGGTCATTCTATTACCTCCTCTCCTTTTTCACCGAAAAGCTTCACCGCAAGGTCTTTCGCGGTCTCCACTGGGTCTCTGCTGTAGAGCTTCCTGTGGATGCTCGGTCCCTCATTCACAATGGTAAGGGCGTTGTAGCCTGCTTCTGTGCATACCTCGACGCATTTGGGTTCACCGCCGCAGAGGTCGCATATGGTTGCCTTGTTATCCTTGGGGTGCAGGTAAGGTACTGTGCCTGGGCAAGCCTTGATACATAGTCCGCAGCTTGTGCATGCTTCCCTATCTACTATGACTGCTCCCGTGTTCTCGTCCTTGCTCAACGCGTTAAAATGACATGCCTCAATGCAGGGATAGTCCTGACACTGGGCGCAGAGGTGAGGTACTTCTAAGCCGGGGAAGGGCATGAAGACTCTGATCCTGCTTGCCTCAGGCCACATCCAGCCTTCGTGGTGCATGCTACATGCGAGTTCGCATCTTCTGCATCCACTGCAAGCGGCGAAGTCTCTTGATATCCAAATTGGTTTACTCAATTGATTCACCAGAATTTCTCATCAGAATAGATGCTAGATGGTATAAAAATATGTGGAAAACACTAAAAAACTACGAAATGTACGAAAAAACACATCGATTGTTGTGGAAAAATTATAGGCGATATTTAGCCATGAAAGGCTCAACATCACTGAGGTCAAGCTTATCTAGAGTCTCCTTCTTGGGGATTCCACGCTCATCCCAGCCTAATGTATCGAAATATGCCTTAATTTTAACGTCAACACGTTCACGGTCAGTTATCTGCCCCTTGTAAGGTCCGCTTGGCAGAGGCTCATAGAACCGTGGAGGATTATCATCATCCTTCAATGGCTCCCAAGTAACATCTGGTCCGCCCATGAGGAGCAGCGCTTTCTGTAATGTGATGATTCTAGGTCCATTAACGCGTCTCCATGACTCGATGGATATGGGGAAACCTGTAACTACCTTAGCGAAGTCAAACTGAAGCTGCTGGCTGGGTCCCCTGCTTGTGAAGGTACAGTAGACTGCGCAGTCAAAGTATAGGGCTCCACTCATGTCGCTGTAGCCATCAACTGCCGTTGCAGTGTGATCGCCTCCCTGTACGCTTGCCGCGTAGTTCATGTCATGTGTGTAGTCTTTGTCGCTGCGAGTTCCGTGGGCCCCGATCTCGATTCCCTTGACATGTACAGCGTATTTGAGTGTCTCCTCCTTGTCAAGTCCCTTCATCTCGGCGATCTTCAGGGCAGCCCTGTAGGTTCCCTCTGCGAGTATGTCTCCTATTCCCTCACGGTATGTCATCATGTGGGTGAGTCTGTCAAATGCCTCGGTGTCCCCCCACTCAAGCTTGAACCCAATATCCTCTTCAGTCAGTATTCCGCGCTGGTAGAGTTCAGCCGCGAACCCAAGAGTATTTGGTCCATTTATGCCGCTGTGTCCTAGCTTGTCCATCAATGTGCTGATGTGGATGTTGTCTCCCGCATCGAATATGCCGAGATTGGTTCCACAGTATGCCTGAAGCTCGTAGTCTGGTACGTCTGTGATGTCTCCCTTCCATGGGCCTGTCTTGATGCAGCTGACCTTCATACAGCCCAACGTACAGTTGAAATCGGTCCACTTCTTCTTGACCCAGTACCTGTCCTCATAGCGGTTGACCCCCATGGAGGCTTCATCATGCCACTCCTCCTGCCAGTTACGGACCGGTTCACTGCTGCTGCCCGCTCCCGCTCCATATCCCAGCCACCCTGTTCCCCACCTACGGGTCATGGTTACCTTCATCAACTCCTTATGGGCCTTATCCCATAGCAGCTTCACTGATTCGGGTGCATCAACCTCTGGGAATCTGCCCCTGCTCTTGGCTGCAACTGCCTTGAGGTTTTTGCTTCCCATCAGGCTACCATATCCACCATAGCCGCAAGCGTGACATATTTTGGTCATAATACAGGAGTTTCGGACCATGTTTTCACCTGCGGGGCCAATGTACATGGTTGCTGGCTCCTTCCAGAGCCCTACATTAGGATGCCTTTTTTTGAGCTCGTCGCCGATTTCTTTATTGAGTTTTATAAGCGTCTGCTCTCCATCCAGTCCCCAGAGACGTGATGCATCTCTAAGTTCGGCTCCATCATCGGTAACCAACAGATAGACGGGCTTCTCAGCCTTACCTGAGAAAATGACGCCATCATATCCAGCGTTTCTAAGTTCAACAGGGAACTCTGTAGCAGCCGTACTGCCCACCACGCCATTGCTCACAGGACTCTTGCCACTAACACATATCCTTGCGCCTGGGTAGATTCCTGTCATTGGGCCTGTGGCGAATATTAGAAGATTATCCGGTGATAGAGCGTCCAGCTCTGTCCATTTGGCTCCGAGTCTGTCCCATAGTATCTTGGTGGCCATTCCTCTTCCACCAAAATATTGCTCTAAGGTCTCGTATGAGAATGTGATATCCTCTATTTTATTTTTAGTTAGATCTATGTCCAACCATTTTCCCGCGTATCCACCTGGAGTCATTCTATTACCTCCTCTCCTTTCTCTCCAAATAGTTTGACTGCTAGATCTTTAGCGGTCTCTACTGGGTTTCTACTGTAGAGCTTCCTGTGGATGCTCGGTCCCTCATTCACACTGGTCAAAGCATTGTATCCTGCCTCTGTGCATACCTCGACGCACTTGGGCTCTCCTCCACAGAGGTCGCAGATAGTTGCCTTGTTATCCTTTGGATGCAGATATGGCACTGTTCCGGGGCACGCCTTTATGCATGCTCCGCAGCTTATGCATTTCTCCCTATCCACAATCACTGCTCCAGTCGATGAATCAATTGAGAGTGCATCAACTGGACATGATTCTATGCAGGGAAAGTCTTGACACTGTGAGCAAAGATGAGGTACCTCTAAGCCGGGAAAAGGCATGAAGACTCTGATCCTGCTTGCCTCAGGCCATAGCCACCCCTCGTGGTGTAGGCTGCATGCTAGTTCGCATCTTCTGCAACCGCTGCAAGCCGCAAAGTCTCTTGATATCCATATTGTTTTTGACATCTGGGGTTCACCAGAATATTCATTCTGGATATGTCGTTGGGAATAAGAAAGTTTCGAGTCGCCTCATTGACCTGTTTTCAACTTGTCGAAGTACTTCATTAATAGCTGTATGAGCTCCGGCTGATGAGTGTACAATGTCTTTGCCTCTCCTTTGGGTATGAATAGTCTGAAAAGATAGATCTTCTCAAGCCTATTCGCTGTCTCAAGATATGCTTCAGGTGGACGCAGATCAAGGTTGCAATAAGTCTCACAGAACTCTGTTATCGCGGGCTCAATTATCTTGCTCGTGACATCTGCTTCTGTGAAGTCGTGACTGAACCCGATGTTGAAAGTATACTTGATAACACCTTCATGTGTTAGGTTCAGTATCCTGCTGTTCATAACCTGAGTATTGGGCACTTTTAGCAGGTTGAATGTAGGTGTGTAGAGACTCGTGTAGTTTATACTAATCTCCTCAACCTGACCTTCAAAGTCTCCCACCTTCACATAGTCCTTTACCTTGAAAGGTTGACTTACTAATACATAGAATCCGGCGACAACATTGTTAATTGTCTGGCTTGAGCCAAAGCCGAGAGCTGCACCAAGTAAGGCGCTTGTGCCCACGAATAGATCTGATGGTATATCGAAGATGGTGAAGATCGCCGTGGTGGCTACAAGGATTGATGCTACTCTTGTAATGAGTTTGAGGGCGTTGATTATGTGTGGTTCGAGTTCTAGTTTTTTAGCTTGATTTTTCAGGAAGCGAAGTATTCCCTTGTAAATCAAATATATCGC
>CAYTVK010000127.1:0-6454 GCA_964441725.1 uncultured Candidatus Bathyarchaeia archaeon
TCTTCTCGCCCGTGATGGCGTTCACGGGGCAAGATTGAACACATAACCCACAGCTCTTACAGGTATCTGAATCAATGCTGTACCCCAAGACCAATGTCTCACATACCCCAGCAGGGCACCTTTTCTCGTTGATGTGGGTGAGGTACTCGTCCTCAAAGTACTTGATGGTAGTGAGCACTGGGTTTGGTGCGCTTCTCCCCAGTGCACAGAGACTGCTATCGATGATGCCTGTACTCATATAGTTGAGGGTATCAAGGTCCTCAAGTTTACCCTCCCCTACCGTGATTCGTTCCAGTATCTCGTGCATCCTCTTCAAACCTATCCTGCATGGAGTACATTGACCACATGACTCGGCTGTAGTGAATCCGAGGAAAAACTTGGCTACATCAACGGTGCAGCTCGTATCATCCATTACAACCACTCCGCCGCTGCCCATAATGCTACCAGCGGCTTGAAGCGACTCATAATCCAGCGGAAGATCGAGATGCACCTCGGAGAGACACCCACCAGAAGGTCCCCCAGTCTGTACCGCCTTGAAGCTTCTACCCGGATGAGTACCGCCTCCTATATCGAATATCAGGGTTCTGAGCGTTGTGCCGAGAGGGACCTCGACTGCTCCACTGCGCTCAATAGAGCCTGTTAAGCAGAATACCTTGGTGCCCTTGCTCTTCTCGCTCCCAACAGCTGCGAAGACTTCAGGTCCATCGGCTATTATCTTGGGTACATGGGCGAGAGTTTCCACGTTGTTTATACAGGTGGGTTTTCCCCACAGACCCTTGGTTGAGGGAAAGGGTGGCCGCGGGGTGGGCATGGCTCGTTTTCCCTCTATGGCCGCCATGAGAGCCGTCTCCTCTCCGCAGACGAAAGCGCCTGCACTGAGTATTACCTCTGCTTTAAAGCTAAAACCTGAACCCAGTATGTTTTCCCCGAGATAACCATGCTCTAGTGCCTGATGCACCGCTTTCTTGAGACGCTCACCCATCAAAGGCTTCTCAGCCCTGACGAAGAAGAAACCCTCCTCAGCGCCGACAGCGTAAGCCGCGATTATTAACCCCTCAAGTATCTTATGGGGGTCTCCCTCAGCGTTCAAACGGTTCATGAAGGCACCGGGGTCACCCTCGTCGGCGTTGCAGATCATGTATTTTTTATCACCCGGCACTGGTCTCGTGAACTTCCATTTGAGACCGGTCGGGAAACCTGCGCCCCCTCTGCCCCTGAGCCCGCTCTTGATCACTGTCTGGATTACCTCATCGGGCGTCATCTGCAGTGCCTTCTCCAGCGCGGTGTATCCACCGTAAAGAACGTACTCGTCAATTGACTCCGGGTCGATTATTCCACAGTGTTCTATGGCGTCCCTTACCTGATGCTCAAAGTATGGCAAATCGTTCAGTTCAGGTAGGTTAAGCTCCCCAGTATAGGCGCCTGTGTATTCTCGGATAGCCCATCCGCGTTCAATTTTACCCATGAGATAATCTCCGAGAATATCCTCGGCGTCATCAGGGTTCACGTTACTGTACAGGACGCCGGGTTTATCATATGAGACAATCTCCACGAGGGGCTCAGCGAAACATGCGCCGATACAGCCAACGTTAACGACCTTCGCGTCTACTCCATGCTTTATGGCGGCTTCCACGAAGGCATGATAGACGGGATTCGCGCCAGCTGCTAATCCACATGTACTCATGCCTACATTGATCCTTATACCGTCCTCTCCGTAGAGGAAATCATCTGAAGCGGTCATTTCTTGTTCTCCCTGTGCTGGTTCAGTATACTACGCAGCTTCTTTGGGGTCATCTTCCCGTAGACTATGTCATCCACTTTGATGACAGGTGCAAGGCTGCATGCCCCTATGCATCTCACCACGTGTAATGTGAATAAACCATCCTCTGATGTATCCTCAGATGGTTTGAGGTCCAGCTCGGTTACAAGGGTCTTGTAGAGGTCGGCTGCTCCCGCTACGTGACAGGCGGTTCCCCTGCAGATGGAGACTTGATGTTTTCCCTCGGGTTTAAGCCTGAACTGGTGATAGAATGTGGCTACGCCGAATACTCGGCTGGGTGATGCCCCTGTTTTCTCTGATACGAGCCGCAGTGCTTCTGTTGAGAGATATCCTTGTTCATGCTGGATTTTTTGGAGTATGGGTATGAGGGGACTGTTGGACTCTATGTTATGTTTTTTCAGCATCCCATCTATGAGTGTCACAAGTTCGTTTTGCTTCAAACCTTGGCTCACCAGAGTATTAATACTCATTACTGTTACCGTGTTTAAGGTTCACGTTAATAGTAACAGAAAAAATGACAGATTATTCACTGCTTTTTGCCTTGCAGTCCTCCAGAATAATTTTGAGACTCTCGATCTCTCCAAAAGATAACGCAGCCTCAAGGTAGGGGATCGCTTCAGAGTATTTCTTCTGCTGGTACAGGACAAGTCCCTTCATGTGATTTGCCAGCGGGTTCTTGAGGTCCAGTTCAAGTGCTTTGTCGAAGAACTTCACAGCGGAATCAATGTTATCAAGATTGTAGTCAGCCTGTCCACGCAGGACATACATAATCCCCACTGGCTTTATCTCAAGGGTCTCATCGATCACAGAGATTGCTTCATCGTTTCTACCCAGCCTCATTAGATATGTTGCGTAGAGCTGCTTGTGGATGGGGGACTGTGGCTCCAATGTGATTGCCTTGAGGATGTATTCAGTAGCTTTATCCAATTCATCCATGGCAGCGTATGCCTGTGAGAGATAGTCCATTATTTGGGGGTTTTCGGGTTTTTTCTTCTCGGCGTTCTGGAAGCTCTTCAAGGCTTTCTCATAGTTTTTTTCTTGAAGATGCTTCACCCCATCCTTGATGTGTTGTTCAGCGGATTTCAGGAAAGCCATGGTATATCTATTGCTGATAAATGGTTTTAAGCATATTCAGTTGCCTTCATGACCAGATAAGATCCACGGATAGACTCAGCCAACTCCCCGATGAGTGCTAGGTTACTGGATTATCGAGCCAAATAGGGTGACTCTTAAGCCTACGAGAAACCTGAGTAAGAACTATTTTTTATTCCCTTAACTCATTCCAGTTTAGGATGAGGAGTTTCAGCGACGTAACAGAGACCATACGTGAAACATCATCAGTGATGTTGATTGGTCTCACATTTCTCTTTCTTCTCGTTGCTGCTGTGATAGTTCCCAGCGTTATAAACAGGAGTAACCTGCTCAATCCATTGTTTATCCTCGGAGTGATAATGTTCGGTGCAGCTGGGTTTATGGCTCTTGAGATAATCAGTTTGTTTGGCTTCCTCGGGGGTGGAGTCAAGTACGGTGTCGCTGGGTTTATAATACTGCTGCTGGGCGGAGCCGCCACAGGGGGAAGGTATACTGTTGCTTTGCTGTCTGGCTCTATCTCTGGGGCTGCTCTTTTCTACTTGAAGAGCATCTACGCCATCGTCTACATTGTGAGGACCGAGACGAGGAAAACGGAGGAGTTTTTGACGGTCATGGAGATGGAGCAACTGGGCGAGATAAATCACTTCGTTGTGAATGGAATCGGCTCCAACTTTGGGCTAATCAACCACATAGTGGAGGAACTCAGCGAAGAAAAAGAACTTCTCTACTACGCAAGAAACAGCCCCATTAATGAGACAAGGTGGAATAGATTAACAGAGGAAACCATCAGGTTCTACGCAAACCACCTCGCACCTCTCCAGAAGATAAAGTCCAGACGCTCATCCAATGTCATCAAACAGATCGCCTTCAAGGCAACATATCTAGACACCATGGAGAGTGGTTTATTCAACTACTGGCTGAGGGGGTACCTTGTTGGGCACTATACTTCGGTTATTGTTCCCTTTATCGATGACTTCGTTAAGAAGGCTGCGGTCTGTGAGAGAAGCTACGGGGAGGAACTGGAGATCGAGGATATTCTAGGCGACTCAGCGTATCTTATTGTGCTTGAGTCGTTGACCCCAGAGGAAGAGGGGAACATGAATATCTATACGCGGTGGACAAGAGACGAACTCTCGGAAAGGATATCCAAGACTCATCCAGTGGATTATTCACTGCTCTCATGAATCTCATGACGCAGCAAAAACGGATAAAGCAAAGCTAGTACAACTGTCAATCCCGCGCCGAGAAACGCTGGTGAATCCAAGCCAACGTTCTCCATAAGCATGCCCCCGAGCCAAGGAGAAACCACGCCACCTCCATTCATGGATATCATTCGTACACTGTTGGCTGTGCTTAGTTCATCCTCGTTGATACTCTTCATGAAGAGACTCGTCAATATTGGGTCTGACATGAAACGTGTCCCACTGCGCAGCACGTAGAGTAGGCTGAGTAATCCGAAGCTTTGACAAAGTGGTATCAGGAAGAAGGCACTGGACAATACTATGCCAAATACTATGCTCTTCATATTTCCAAGTCGCTTCGCCACTGAGGCTACGACGCCTTTGCTCACGGCCATGGAGAGGTTGCTGATGAAGAAGAGTACTCCTAATCCAGCGGATGCTACCCCAAATTTCTGGTTAATATAATAGGGGAAGAGGGAGAAGAGGATACCTCCAGCTATGTTTCCGAACAGGGCTAATGCGCTGAATTTGAGTACTGGTCTCTAGCTGTTGAGCTTGAATTTGAATCCGTTACTCAGTTTTTCCTCCATTCCATTTGAGGACGCCAAATAAAACACATACTGGGCAATGAATAGCAAGAAAGCAACGAGAATTACAAGGCGGTATGAGGAAAACTCTGTGAAGGCGTATTTGGATATCATATAGGAAGGGATGTAGCCTGCCAGACTGCCGAGGCTCATAGCCGAGATATTGAGAAGCCCATATAATCCAAAGGCTTTCTCCAAATCATGCTTCTCATAGAATGAGGTGTACAGCGGGGTAAATACTGTGGCAGCTGCGTTACTTATCCCAAACATTGAGAAAGTAACCGCGAGCAATGGTAACGAGTCTGCGAAGAAAAAGATAGGTCCTCCAATTAGCAAGGCTGCAAAGCCGAGCAGAATCATTTTACGCTTGCCATATCGGTCAGCAGCTATTCCGCAGGGAATTGAGAGAAGGACGCAGAAAAGAGGATTGAATATGAACAGAGTTCCCAGCTCAACGGCGCTGAAGCCCATGGATATCAAGTAAAGCTGCATAATGGAGTTAAAGACGCCATTAGAGACACCGTTAACAAGCGCACCTGTAAGAAACAGCTTTGCACATGAGTTCAACTCTGACGGAACCACGGACTCAATGAAACCAGCGACCAGTGATCCATTACCAGCTCCAATGACTTTCTGAGGTTCCTGCTGCACAAAGACTCTCCCTAGTTATAGGGAACGAAACTCTTGTAGAACCCCAGAACCCTTGTAAGAGCCTGATCCATTGATACCTCTTGACCTTCCTCTGTCTCGATTATCATTTTGAGTCGCTCAAGGTTTTCCTGATTGATTTTACTTATCTTCATATTGCTTCAAGGGGTTTGCACAGTTTTGCGTTTATAAAGCGGACTCAAGTCTCATAATCAATTAGAGTAGTCACAATTTGTGAGTATCCTAGTTGTTTTAGCTTTAAAAAGGGAAAAAGATGCAGAGTATGTGAGAGCCTTTGACAGATGAAAGGGTATACAGGGAAACGGCGAGACTGGGCATAGTTGAGGGAGACCTCTTCGTAGAGGATGGAAGAGTTGAGGCAGTGGATGGAAAACTACATGTCACAGGCGTCATCAAATGCGAGAGAGACTGTGAAATCATAGGCGATGTAGAAGCAGGTGAAGTGTTCTCAAGACAAGGAGATCGATGTTAGGGGTTCCTTGAAGACGGGAAAGGTTGAGCTAAAGGATGGGAGACTCATTGTATCGGGTGCATTATTCTCTGATGAGGTCCGCGTAAGCAAATCCCTCGAAGTTGGCGGAGAAACCAAGTCAGATAATATCCGTGTCGGCGGTTCCCTGGAGAGTATGGGAAACATTGAGGCAGTCAAGGTTAAGGTTGGGGGGAGATTCCAAGCAGAACAAGACTCCAAGGTTGATTATGTAGAAGTAGGGGGATCATACACAGTATACGGTAAAGCCAAGTCGAGGTCAATAGAAGTCGGAGGAACCCTCAAGACAAACGAGATTGAAGCAGAGGATATAGATGTAGGCGGAACATTCACAGCAGATGCCACAGCCAACATAGACTCCGTCAAGGTGGGTGGAACCGTTAAACTCGCAGGAGGCTTGGTGAGGCGAAGGATAGATGTGGGTGGGACACTGAAATCCAGTGAGTACTTGGAGCTCGGCGACATCGATGTCGGGGGAACAGTCAAACTTGATAATGGCGGTAAGGGGCAACTCATTGATGTGGGGGGAACCCTCAGCTCTGAAGGCCCCTTAAGATTTACGAGTATTGATGTAGGGGGCACAGTGAAGCTTACAGGAGGAGCTGAGGGTGAAGAACTCTCAGTAGGTGGCTCACTGAGGTCTATTGGTGATTTC
>CAYTVK010000128.1:0-6439 GCA_964441725.1 uncultured Candidatus Bathyarchaeia archaeon
CTGTAGACAATCTCCGATCACACAGAAATCCGGTGCAAGGTTGCGTAGAGACTCGACAAGCTCTGTTCTCGGCTTCAGCCCAGTTGCTAATAGTATGGTATCCGCCTCGTAGAGCTTTTCTTCTCCTTTTTCGTTCACTGCATACACGCCTTTCTCTGTTATTCGTGTGCACTTTGTACGTGTTTCCAGTTTGGCGCTTTTTTCAAGCTCCTTCATCAACCCCAGCCAGTGTAAGTAAGGTGCATCTGATGCTGCTTTCTCAAGCATCTCTAGGATGGTCACTTTTTTACCCATGTGAGCGAGATGCAACCCTTCCTCACATCCTACTAAGCCGCCCCCTAGTACTGCCACTTTCTCGCCTATGGCGTCTTCATCGTACATGCTTGCCGCAACGACCACGTTCTTGTTCCTTATTCCGGGTATGTTGGGGATAATTGGTTCAGCACCCACTGCAGCGATTAATACATCAGGGGATATTTTTTCTACAACTTCAGGCGTGACATCTGTATTCATCATTAATTTTATAGGTCGTTCTTGTACTCGTCGAATAAGCACTTCAACAAGCTTCTTCACATCCTCTTTGAAGTACTCGCGTTCAGCATACCGCAGCGTCCCGCCGAGACTACTACTTTTTTCATAGAGGCTCACCTCGTGTCCCCGGTCTGTTGCTGTGATAGCCGCCTGCATTCCTCCGGGTCCGCCTCCCACTATCATCACTTTTTTCTTCCCGCCACTTGTCTGGACGAACCGGTTCTCGTATTCTCTGCCTATGATGGGGTTTACAACGCATCTGACGATGCCTTTTGGGTATTTCACGTAGGGGGTGAAGTTTTGGCTGATGCAGTAGTTGCAGCGAATGCAGGGTGTAATGTCCTCTGCTTTCCCTTTTCTCGCCTTCTCGGGTAGATATGGGTCTGCCAGAAGAGCCCTTCCAAGGGTAACCATATCAGCTTTTCCACTCTTCAGAATCTCCTCCATCTGAGCGGGATCGTTCAATGACCCAACAGTGTTCACCGGGGTCTTTACCGCCTTCTTGACTGCTTCAGCGAGATACACGTTGCAGCCCCTTGGGAGAAACACGCTTGGGAACATTCTGAGACCAGCGGTTCTATCGTTGAATGTTGCCGCGGATAGATGAATCATATCGACCTTGCTGTCCAGTACTTCTGCTAGTTCAACTACTTCTTCCAGCTTCATACCGTCTTGCGTGAACTCGTCGCCGCTTAGTCGTATCTCTATCGGGAATTTTGGTCCGCATTTTTTCCGTATGTCCTCAACGATCATCAACGCTATGCGTGCCCTGTTTTGGATGCTTCCCCCGAAGCGGTCTGTTCTGTGGTTGTGCAGGGGGGAGAACCACTGTGAGAGAAGCCAGCCATGTCCCCCGTGGATCATGCACATCTGTACTCCGCCCAGCTTGGCCATCTCGGCCGCGTCTCCGAAGGCGTTCACTACTTGTTGGATTTCTTCTTCTCCCATCTCGATGATTTGTTTGCCGTAGAAGGATGTTCCCGCGCTTGGACCATATACTGGGTCGTCTGGGTGTGGTGTTCCTGACCGGATTCCGGCATGCAGTAATTCGATGGAGGGTATTGCGCCATGTCGTTTAATGGCGTCCGTTGTGTTGATCAATGAGGGTAGGATTCCCGGATCATCCAGTGGGGTTACCCTCCCGTGAGAAGTCCCTTTGGAATCCACCATGCTTTCTCCGAGGCATACAATGGCTGCCCCGCCTTTTGCCCTGAGTTCATAGTATGCTGTGCCCTCTGGAGTGATATATCCTTCTGGTGTGCCATGCATCCCCATGGGTGCTGCTTCAATTCTGTTCCTTAATGTATAAGGTCCCAGTTTCATTGTGCTGAAAAGGTTTGGAAAACGAGTCATAGTATTTCCTCTGTACTAGAATATAGGCAGAGTATCTGCATTTAAAATAAGCATCATGTAATGATTTTTTACTCAAAATCCGTTAGCAAAGTAACATGAGACCTGATACATTCGAAGTCTCAGAGTTTTGGATCGGGGTCCTTGGTGTTTTTGCCGCCTTCCTGTACCAGCAGTCTATTCATGGTTGAGGACGCGTGCCTGAAAACCATGGCTTCTTGGTAATCAGGGTCATTTATCCAGTTCTCTACGTGGGCTTTGCTGGGGAACTCCAGTATTACCATCCGGTCATGGTAGGGTTCCCCCTCCAGTGTGGTGACTGTTTCCCCCCGTGTGAGAAACTTGCCTCCATACTTCTTCACTGTGGGGGGTGTCTTGTCTGTGTATTTGCGATAGGTCTCGGGGTCATGGATCGCCATCATGGCTACTACATACGCTGGCATCATATACTCTCCTGTTGATGGTGCTGATTGGTTACGACAGAATAAGGGATTTACGATAAGGACAGCATAAATTGATCCTGATGACGTTACAGATAGCCTGATTCAGGGTGAGTCAAATTACTTTGTGTAAACGATCAAATAGCCACCATTAGGCAGCTTTACAACTCCCGGATCTGCGCCATCAGCCACATGATCTTTCACCTTATGGAATACATATCCGTCATCTGACTCGGCTAAAACGACCCCGTTTCCTGTTCCGTAAAACCTGAGCTTACCGTTATCCACGACTGCGCCCCCTAGGAATAGGTAATCTGACTGGATGTTCTCTTGAAGCTTGAAATCAAGCCCAGTCTCTGAGACAGAGTGTATAGTCCCAGAGTCCCCATGGTTTACCGTGTAATATGCCATTGACCGTCAAAGTATACGACAGCTGGGTCCAGAAGCATGCTGTTTGTTGAGAGTTGAAGACCCTCGTCCACGAATACGCCGTCTAGTGATGTTGAGATGGAGGAGTAGAGGGAGGGGTACTGTGTTCCTGGTTCTTGGAATGTGAAGTAGAGCCTGTATCTGCCATTCTCAAGCTGTACGAGTGTAGGGTCTACAGGTGTTGAACCTTTAGTGTATCTTTCCCCGAGTTTTATCAGCTTGACCTGTGACCATGTATCGCCGAAGTCCTCTGAGACCGTGTAGGCGATCCTGTCAAACATGGTCTGGTCCGTGTATGAGAAGTACTGGAATGTGGCAACTATCAGGTTATCTTGAGTTAATAGAAGGTTGGGAACTCCTGCGTGCTGGATGAAGAATCGCTCACCAGTAGATGATTCACCGTCATCAGATCGGGCAAGGTAAATCGATCCCTCCCATGGATTCGCTTGTACGCCTTTCGGTGCCCAAGAAGGCAGGGCTAGGTTATCTGTCTTATAGACAACGTCAACACCGTTTTCGGGTACATTACCCGGTGATTCCGGGTTCTCTGGAACCACAGTTTCTCCGCTTGGACGTTTATACATGAAAGCCCCGACAGCTAATAATGTGATAATAATGACTATGAGTGCAATGTTTCGCCTATTTCCTTCCATTTGCCAAGAACCTCTCACAAAGTTAGCCGGTGAATATATATCATTTTTTCAATCGATGATCTTATCATTCCAAGCTGATTAGAGGTTATTTGGTCTATATGGGGAAACTTGAGGACAAAGCACTGGATTATGCGAGTAAAAAACACAGAGGTCAACTTGATGACCGTGGGCGACCCTACTTCTTTGCCCACGTTATCCAAGTCTACAACGTGTTACAGGATGTTACCGATGATGAGCCCACTCTCTGCGCGGGGCTGCTGCACGACGTAATCGAGGATACAGATACCTCGTATGATGAACTTGTACACGAGTTTACAAAAGAGATAGCAGATCTAGTTATGGAGGTGACTCATGAGGGTGGTGAACTCAAAGAACACTACTTCCCTAGACTCCACAGCAGGAAAGCCATCATGATCCAGTTCGCTGACAGGCTCAGCAACATGTCCCGTATGATTGATTGGCCGGGGGATATACAGCAGTGGTTCCTTGAGGATAGCTGCTACTGGAAAACCACGCCGCCGGAGGAAGAGAGTTGATTCATCTTGAGGAGAAGGCGCTGGAGTTCGCCAGCATAAGACATGAAGGACAACTTGATGATCAGGGTAGACCCTATTTCTTCGCCCACATTATTCAGGTGTACAGCCTGTTGAAGGATGTTACTGACAACGAGGAGATACTCTGCGCCGGCATACTGCATGATACCATCGAGGACACCGATACCACGTATGATGAGCTGGTTCATGAGTTCACCAAGGAGATAGCAGACCTCGTGATGGAGGTTACATTTGAGGGCGACGAAAAGACCGGCAGGTATTTCCCGCGTCTGCACAGCCACAAAGCTATTGTGATCAAATTCGCAGACCGTCTCAGTAACCTCGTAAGGATGGTGGATTGGCCCGGGGACTGGCAGCAAGACTATCTACAGAATAGTTGCTTCTGGCCAACAGAGCCAAGAAAATCCATCAAGTAATTTCTTCATCAATACGCCCCATTCCAATGTTCGGTTTTAACCATGGTTCTCCGCGATGAACACGTTCATGTATGACTCATCCACGTTGACATGGATACCGGATAACTGGATTTCATTCATAGCCAGTCCCCGAAAAACCCCGGCTCGGTGTAATCGGGGTCTATCGAGGCGGAGACTTCTCCAACCCTGTTCTCCCAGTTTTGAAGGAGAATATGTTTGACTGACCAGTAGTCTAGCGCAACAGGGTCGGTGCTGGCGGTGATGACGTTAATTTGTTTCGCTGCGATGTATGGGGTACTTGGACCCATCATACTAGGATTTACCCAAGTCTCATTCCACAGAGAGATCCAATGCTCAAAGGAGTTTGGAGAAGAACACGTCATCGAGTTCATATACCAGAAATAATACCCTACCATTTTGTCTAATCGATGATTTTATCCCCACATACCCTGCTACAGTGGACGTGATGACTTATGCCGTTCGCTGATAACGATGAAGCCAAAATCTATTACGAGGTAGAGGGAAACGGTCCACCACTCCTAATGTTACATGGCTTAATGGGAACCCATGAATGGTACAGGGTATTCGGATACGTAGATAACCTGAAAAAAGATTACCAGCTTATACTAATGGATGCCCGAGGTCACGGAAAAAGCGACCAGCTCCACGACCCCCAAGACTACTTAATCGAGAAAAGAGTAGCTGACTTAGTCAGTGTATTAGATGACCTAGGAATCGAGAAAGCCCATTACTTTGGGTACTCCATGGGAGGACAGGAAGGATGGAGTATCGGGAAATATGCCCCCAATCGGTTCAACTCATTGATCATAGGAGGCATGTCTCCATACCAGAGAGACCCAAAAATGCCTGACCCCGATATCGATGAACTTGTGCCGATGCTCAAACAGGGCAACGAGGCGTTAGTGGCTGCGTTTGAGGAGTGGTGGCACCAAAAGCTGGACCCTGTGATATTGAGAACGTTGATGGAGGCGGATAACGAGTCTTTCATCGCCCGGCTATTACGATCTGAGTATGTTGATCGTGATGAGACGATGGCTACGTCAACACTTCCATGTTTGGTCTATTGTGGAGAGCTCGACCCGGAATATCCTGAATCAAAGAAAAGTGTGGACGATTTACCAAACGCATCATTCTTTTCACTGCCCGGTCTCAACCATGACCAAGTATACAAGAGAAGCGACCTAGTACTGCCACACATCAGAAAATTCCTAAAAGAACAAACCTCAACACACTAATCGATGATTTTATCCTAACTTCATCGAGCTTCTATGCATGGAGTCTATTTCACTACCCGAGCCAATAAACGATTATCCATTAGTAATAATTGACGTCGTGAAGGGTTGCTGTAACAAAGAATACGAAAAACCAGAATGGGATATCCACTTCACAAAAATAAGAAAAATGCTACCCCATCTCAACAGCTTCGTAAAACAACATAGAGACAATGGGGGACAGATAATATGGATAAAACCAGTACCGTGGACAAAGGAAAACCTACCCTCCAACATAAATAAACTATACACGGAGAACCTGGACGCCACATTCTACGTGACAGAAAACATTGATGAATACAACGAGTTCCCAGAAGCTATTCAGATAGATGAAAGTGACGTTATTCTTGAAAAGAACAATTACTCTGCGTTCACAAACCCGAAACTATCCGAATTAATTAATGACGCATATCTCATAGCAGGTGTATATGCAGATGGATGTGTAAACGCCACAATCGTAGAGGGATGGAGCAAAGAATACTTCACATACATAGTAAAAGACTTGGTAGAATCAATGGACTCAGAAACTAAACAATACCATAAAAACCACCTAGTTAATAACACATGGCCACTGATGTATGGACATATAATACAAACCCAAAACATATACGAAAAACAACAGTAGGTTGATTCCAGATCTATTGAAAAGAGGATAAATTATCGATTGTGTAAGTTGGGGCGATAGGCTTCCTGTATTATTTCCGATTTTAGTGCGGCTACTTTTCGTTGTTTTTCTTGAGGTAGAGGAACGTTAACTTGGACTCTGTCAGCTCT
>CAYTVK010000129.1:0-4457 GCA_964441725.1 uncultured Candidatus Bathyarchaeia archaeon
TTTAAGAGTAGAATTCGGATATTGAGGGACTTCAAAGCTGCAGTATGTTGTATTATCCATGATGTATTCAACGAGCGCCGACACGGTTCCGAGAACAGTGTCCTGGTCAGCAGCTAACTTTGAAGCTATCTGATAGTACATTGGATCATCGCTTGGAAAGGTCTCTGTGGAAACATCATATTGCTCAATAAGATTCTCAGATATCTTATCGAAGCCCTGTGCTTCAGTGGTATCGTATGCTGGCTGAGGTTTCTCTGTTGAACTTATCTTGAAGGTTGCTGTGAATGACTCTTCCTGACCCGGTAATAATTCGCGGTTTATTCCCATTATCGCGGCAGGGTTTCCATCAGAGTCTATGACCTTGACATCATAGTTTTGACTTGCTTCTTCTAGTTTGACTGTTTGCCATGAGGTATTCATGAATAGAGGGATACTGACATCGTCTTGCGTTAACTCGATACTGGTAGTTCCCCTATTCTCGAAGCTGTAACTCAACGTGTAAACGTATTGAGTAGGCTCTTTCCCAAAAACAACTGGTGATAATAGGCTTAGAACAATGAAAACAACGAAGACAGCTCTTTGTTTATTCAAATGATTCAAAACAGAGGGGGCAGAGCCCCTAAAAAACAGTTCTTAGGATTTATTGACCTTGGCCCAGTCCTCGGCAAACTTACGTAATCCTTCATCCGTGAGAGGATGCTCCAACATTTTATCGAGAATGCTAGGAGGTACTGTAGCTACGTGGCTTCCTGCCTTGGCTGCTTCTATAACGTGTCTCGGATGTCTGATGCTTGCCGTGATTATCTTGCTCTCCATGTCATAATTCTGGAATATCTGAGAGGTCTCCCACACCACATCCATACCATCATGACCTCTATCATCGAGTCTGCCAACAAAGATACTCACATAGGTGGCTCCGGCCTTTGCAGCCAGAAGCGCCTGTGATGCGCTAAACACCAGCGTCACATTGGTTTTGATACCAAGCTTTGATAGCTCCTTTGTAGATTTAAGGCCTTCAGCGGTCATCGGTATCTTTATCACGATGTGGTCACCGTATTCAGCCAATTTCTTGGATTCTTCCACTAGTTCTTTAGCTGTTGTGCTGACTGCCTCAACACTTATGGGTCCTTTCACTACCTCAGCGATCTCCGCAACTACTTCGCTAAAAACTCTTCCTGAACGCGCAATAAGAGTAGGGTTAGTGGTTACTCCATCGATTACTCCCATATCCCAGTATTTCTTAATGGCGCCAATCTCTGCTGTGTCTATATAGATTTCCATTGAACTCATTTCCTCGTTTTTTCTATTAACTGTTGGGAGGCTTCCGCTATATGATCTGCGGTCAAGCCATGGTGGACCAGTAGCTCATGTTGTTCTCGGGCAGTCACACTGAAAGTATTCATAACGCCCATTAATTTCATCGGCGTCGGATAGTTTTCTCCCAATACTTCAGCAACGGCGCCTCCTAAGCCTCCGCTAATCTGATGCTGCTCAGTGGTTACTACGCGTCCAGTCTTCTTGGCAGATTTTACAAGTGCCTCACTATCCAGTGGTTTGAGAGTATGGACGTTTAACACTTCAGCCTCAATGCCTTTCGTCTTTAATGCTTCTGCTGCCTTCATGGCATAGTAGACTTGTGAACCTATTGCGGCGATTGTAACGTCAGAGCCTTCTCTCATTGTCTCTATCTTATCAAGCTGATATTCGTAGCTTTTCGCAAGGACTGGTTCTTTCTCTCGGCGTAATCGAATATATGAAGGACCTTTGATATTCATGACTGCATCGAGTGTGTTCTTGGTTTCCTCAGCGTCACAGGGTACTAGGACCTTGAGGTTAGGTATAACACGAGTGATGGCAAGATCCTCCAAAGCCTGATGACTTGCACCGTCTGATGCACAGGATAATCCTCCATGAGAAGCCACCAACTGTACATCCAGCATATCATGTGCAATCAGATTTCTCACCTGATCCCAAGCTCGTCCAGTCTCAAAGTATGCAAAGCTTGAGGTGAATACTTTCTTGCCTCCGAGTGCTAGTCCAGCCGAGAAAGCTATTAGGTTCTGTTCGGCTGCTCCCACGTCGAAGAAGCGCTCAGGGTAGGCTTGGGCGAACTTGTTTGTCCTCGTCGATGCGGATAGGTCTGCATCCACGACCACAATGTTATTGTTTGATCCTTTTTCTTTGAGCCATTCACCGTAGGTTCCTCGGGTTTCCTGCATTGACATTATTGTGCCTCTCCTAGCTCTTTGAGAGCTTGCTGTAGTTCCGCGTCATTTGGAGCCTTGCCGTGGAAGCCTACGTTATTCTCCATGAAGGAAACGCCCCTTCCCTTCACGGTTCGAGCAATGATTACTGAAGGTTGACCTTTATGTTGCTCTGCTTCCTTGAAGGCTGCCATCAGGTCTTCGTAGTTGTGTCCGTCACATTCAATGACGTTCCAGTTGAAGGCTCTCCATTTATCTGGGAAAGGTTCGAGGCAGACAACATCCTCTGTGCATCCATCTATCTGGAGCATGTTACGGTCAACGATAGCTGTTAAATTATCAAGCCTAGAGCTTGGAGCCATCATCGCCGCTTCCCATATAAGTCCTTCATCGCATTCACCGTCTCCAAGAAGACAATATACTCTAGTTTTTTTACCATCTATCTTGGCTGCGGCTGCTAAACCAGACGCCACACTGAGTCCATTACCGAGGCTGCCTGATGATATTTCAACACCATTTGTCTTCAACGCGTCAGGGTGTCCCTGTAGTATGCTACCGTACTTTCTAAGCTGGTCCACGGTTTTTGGTATGTAGCCTGCTTCCATAAGAACCGTGTACAACAATGGTGCAGAATGCCCTTTACTGAGTATGAATCGGTCTCGTTCAGGGTCATGCAGATCACGGTTCATTACGTGAAAATACAGTGTTAGCATGATCTCAACGCTGCTTAGACTGCCTCCTGGATGCCCTGATTTGGCGTCATGGATCATCTTGAGGAGGTGGACTCGGGTTTTTTTAGAAAGCTGTATTAATTGGGGCACGGTGAGCTTTTTGGTCATTTTTTCACCAGAGGATTCGGTATTACAGAGATTACAGGGGTATAAAGGCTTCTTAAAGCCGTCTGTTGCCGCTTTGGGGTGTTTAACTAGGGGTTTTAAACATGTTTTAATCATGCAACAAGGAATTTGGCTTAGTTTCATAGGTTAGCGTTATGGTTATCTCTGTTTCTAGGCTCTGTAATTCCTTAACCAATTCCTTGGGGAGGTCAATCGCTGCTTTATCTGAATGGATCATCAGGGTTCTTCCACATGTGTAGCTACTTTTTCTGGCTACCATGTCTATAGGATCATCGTATGTGAGCTCTGGGTGGCCTGCGCCCTGAGCGGTGAATTGATATTTTTCTGTTGTCAGGGTGAAAGTAATGATTGTCTCAGGGTGTCTAGCAGCTTCCTTGATCTCATCAGGGAGCTGGGCTAGTCCTATTTCCGCTGAGACGCCTATTATGCAGTCACCTTTTTTGGTAAGCTGTGGCTCGACTGTTGTCATCAGCGTGGTCTTGTGTCGTGAGCTTATGTTGGGGTGTCCATGGGCTTTGAATGTGGCGATGTGTTTCATTGTCATATTTCCAGTAGTCGTATGAATGTGCGTTTTATCTTGTCCATTATCCCGTTATTGTGGTTTTCACGCGTTTTGTACAGTTTTAGGTCCTCGATTGCGAATCGTATGTCTTCAGATATCAAATGGTATGAGAAGATTCCGAGTAGTAAGCCGAGGCTGAGATACCAGCTGAAGGCGTTGATAAATCTTCGTGAGAAATATACGAGAATCAGTGCCACAAGTGCCATGTGGCTTCGTCTGAGATTAGATTTATGCCTGTATAGGAACGTGAATAATTCGCTGCCTACGTAGCCAGCGCCTAAGCCCATTAACATTGGATTGTTTAGGATGGCGCCTATGATGCTGAGGATGGCGCTTAGTATGCCTCCTGGGTATTCTATTTGGCGGTTGAAGGGTATATCTGTGCGTGTGTAGGCTCTGCGGATGTATCTTTTCTTTCCCTGTTTTCTGATGCGCCAGCTGAGGTTCCAATCTTCGGCTCGTTTTGCACCGGTATAGCCATTGCTGTTCAAGTATGCTTCTTTGATGTAGGCCATGTTAGCTCCCTGAAATAAGCCGAAGCTACCCTGCATTATGCTGCTGCACCAGCAGTAGAAGCTGCTGAGAGTATTCTTATTGAGTGGTCGGAATGCGCCGCCTACTGCTACGATTTTAGGGTCTTGGAATGGTTTAGTGATCTCATCTATCCATTCCGGCGGCGCTATGCAGTCTGCGTCTGTTGTTACAATGATGTCTCCTGATGCTTCGCGTGCGCCAAGGTCCCGCATCTCGGCGAGGGAGTAGCCGGGTCTGATGAGTACCTTGTCGCAGTATTGGGCTGCTATTTCTAGGGTTTTGTCGATGCTTCCGTTATCT
>CAYTVK010000129.1:4467-6372 GCA_964441725.1 uncultured Candidatus Bathyarchaeia archaeon
ATGAGTTCTACTGATACTGTTTGGCGTCGTATTGATTTGAGGCATTCTTCGATGATTATCTCCTCGTTGAGTGCCGGCAGTACGACGCTGATTTTCATATTGGGGGCTAGGGCTGAGTTATGGATTATATAGTTTTCCCATGGCTGTTGGAAAGATTTAAGTCGGTGAGTGGGTTTCATTGGGGGTGCTGGGCTGGTGGTTCAGTGGTAGAATGCTTGGTTGGCAATCAAGAGGTCGGGGGTTCAATTCCCTCCCAGTCCACCACTTGTTTTGGTAATTGTGGGCGGTAACTTGGTGTATTTTTAGAGTTTTCCGTGGAGTATCGTTAGCTGCGTTTCTGGTTTTCCGTCTGGGCTTTTCCTGTAATGGACTGTTCCCCATGCGGTTCCTGTGCTCCAGAAGGACATGAAGTCTTCTTGGTTTATCCTTGGGTTGAATTTGATGGCGCTTTGAGTCATATCGTAGCTGAATCCGCTGAGGGCTAGTATTAGTCCCCAACTTGCCATGCTGCGTGCGTAGTGGTGGCCGCATTCTACCTCGTTCCATGGGTTTCGCCTGACACCGTCATGGCGGTCTCTAAGGGCTTTTACTATTGTTAGTCCTTGGTTGATGTGGTTCTCGTAGATGAGGTGGGCTGCTACGTGGTATTCGATGCCGGGCCAGACCTCGTGGCTGTATACGAAGGGGTAGGCGGGTCTTCCGCCTTTTGGCCATGTGCAGAGGAGTAGTCCTTTCTCGTCGTTGAGGGCGTAGGTGCGCTGTGTGTTGTCGTGGTCGTGGAAGTCGGTTTTGAAGTTGTATTTGTAGACGCTGTGGATGGCTTGTTTGATGTGGTCTGGTGGGAGTATGTAGCCTAGTCCCATTAGGTGTGCGTTTATTTGTCCGAGGAGTTGGTCGCTGAGGCATCCTATTCCGTGTTGGTACTTGTATTGGTTTATGTCGGTGAGGCGCTGTACGTAGTAGTCGTCGTCCCAGAGGGTTTTTTCTAGGTTTATTCTGCCTTGTTCGTATAGGGTCTGGTATTTTTCTGCTGACTGGTAGTCTCCCGCTGCTTCTGCCAGTCTTGTTCCTGCTTTGAGGGCTGCTAGGTACATTATTCCGCTGAGGGGATTTGGTCCGTAGAAACTGATGTCGTAGGTGTTGTGCTGTTTGGAATCTGTTACTCCGTCTCTGTCCTTGTCCCAGACGCTGCATGCGTAGTCTAGTGCCCGCTTTGCGCCGGGATATTGGGCGTTCATCCACGCGGTGTCTCCGCTGAGCTTCCACTCTCTGTATAGGCTCATGATGGAGCCGCATTGTCCGTCTGATGCTGCTTCCACTGCGTCCCAGCTTATAGTGCCGGGGAAGGCGTGGAATGCCCTGAAACTCATCTTGCCATCTTTGTCTGTCTCTACTTGGAACTCTGTTTCCCTCATGCTTCTTTCGAGGCTGGGGAATAGGTATGCCAGGGTCTGTTCGTAGTTCCATACGTGTGTGCAGTTGCCGCTACAGCATCCTGCGTCGTCAAAGCAGCCCTCGTAGCCGAAGAATCTGCCGTCTTTGAGCCAGAAGCAGGTGTTGCTCCTGAGTACTGTGATGTTTGCTGCCGCTGCGTCAATGACGTAGTTGGGCAAGGTTGACTCGTAGAGGGCGTCTCTGAATATTTGGCTGTAGCCTTTGAGGTGGTCCCGTGTCTCTGCGTAGTATTGGCATATTTCCCATGAGTCGTCGAATCGTAGCGCGTATCTGTTCTGTGTTATCTCTTTTTCGCAGTCGCATCCGCCGCAGTCGCATGATAGGCGCTGGTTCCAGTTGTTTAGTCTGTTGGGGAAATACCATGCGATGAGGAATGTGTAGGTCTCGGTTTCACCAGGCTGGATCTTTTTCGTGACAGCTAGGCTGCCAGCATCTGTTTTGCCTTCTTGG
>CAYTVK010000130.1:0-6314 GCA_964441725.1 uncultured Candidatus Bathyarchaeia archaeon
AGGCGCTTACATCGGCAAGAATCGTGATATGTTGGGTTCAATCAAGGGAGAGGACTTTATGAAGTTATTCCTAATAGCTATCATAGGCGTCGGATTCATACTTGGTGCACTCAATATCACCATAATTGCTAACCTATTGGGGATGTGATAAGAAGTGTCAAATGTACTTAAACAAGAAGCCGTTTATCTATTAACAGGCGTAGTAACGGTACTGATGTTAGTTGAATACTTCTTCTGGACAGATGCCCAAATCTGGGCTGAGACCATCCGTACGTGGGCTGTTATAATCTATAACATCTCACTCGGTCTCGGCGCTTTGCGTCTGCTTATGCAGCACAGCCTAAACGTACAGAAGAAGAGAATCAACTGGCAATTCAGCGGAGTATTACTAGCCATATTCTTGATAATGATTATTACAGGATTCGCAGGTTACATCACCACAGGTGTACAGACGAACAACGGAATATACAACTGGCTGTTCGTCTACATCTACACACCACTAGGTGCTACCCTATACCCGATTACTGGATTCTATATCTTCTCAGCAGCATATCGTGCTTTCAGAGCAAGGAACCTAGACGCAGCCTTAATGCTTATCGCTGGCTGTTTCGTGCTTCTCAACAACGCACCTGTTGGCGAAGCTATCTGGATCGGATTCAAACAAATCGGTAGCTGGTTCCAGTTCACTGGTCAGATACCTGGGATGAGGACCTTTGCAGTTGTAGGCGCTTTAGGCTTAATCGCATATGGCTTCAGAGCATTGCTTGGTAAGGAACGTGGATTCTACGCAGGAGGCGGCGAGTAAAATGAGTCTAAGTAAACTAGCTAATATCGATCGTAGAGTATTCTATTGGATACTCTTCATCGCCCTAATGGTTCCGTATCTGAGACCAATCGGGTTCCCAGTTACCATCAACGCAAACACCCAAGACCTTTGGGATGGTATATCCGGTGACTCTGTGAAACCGGGTGATGTTTGGATAATTCAGTTCGGATACGGTGTTAGTGCGTGGCCAGAGTGTCACCCAGCTGTAACAGTCTGTACAAAGGAGTTGTTTAGAGAAGGTGCCAAGTTAATATTTATGGGATCTCAATACGATGTTGAACTAACCTACAATAAACTCTTGTCAACCTGCGCTGATGACTTCGCAGACAAGGTATACGGGCAAGACTATGTCTTCCTCGGCTACATGACAGGCGGAGAATCAGTGATTGCGCAATTGGCTTCGGATATAAAAAGTGTGTTCCCGCAGGACCACTTCGGAACTCCCTATGATAATATCCCGATGCTTCAGAACGTTAAAGGTGTACATGATATAGCTGGTGTTCTATCTTCGGATACCGGTGACTATGGTGGATACTTTTTGACTCAGTGGCAGGGACCCTACGGAACAAAGTTGGCGGAGATTGGAATCGCTATGAACGGTTCAACCGACCTACCAAGATGGCAGGCTGGTAACTACTTCGGCGTAAGCGTAGGTTCACGAGGAGGTGCTGAGTTAGAGAAACTCATCGGTGAACTCGGTGACGCAACAACGGCTATGGACAGCATTAGCGTAAGCCACGTACTGCTCGTATTAGCGGTTATTCTGGGGAACCTTGGCATAATCAGTGAAAAACTAGGAGGTAAGAAGAAGTAATGGCATATCCAACAGCTACTTTAGATGTACTTGGCCTATGGGTCGGATGGTTCCTGATGCTAATGATCTACAGCTACCCGCTGTACAAGGAAAACATTACCTACAGGTTTGCTGAGCACCTTTTCATCGGCGTCACTTTGGCGATTACAATAATCGTCAACTTCAGTAACGTCATGAGGATGTGTGTCACCCCACTAATGCAGGGTAATCTACTGATGATCGTGCCCCTCATAATGGGGTTGATGATCTTCACAATGCTGATCCCCGAATATCGATGGGTTAGCAGGTACCCGATTGCGTTACTGGTAGGTGCGGGCTTCGGTCTAGGTATCCGTGGAACAATCAGGCCAAACCTTCAGGATGCTATTATTGATACAATAACAGCTCCAACTACTGGTGGTTTACTCGATTGGTTCAACTACCTATGGGTCGCGGTAGGCTTAATCTGCAGTATCATGTACTTCATGCTGACTTTCGAGCACACTGGACCACTCAAGGGTCCAACGAGAATCGGACGGCTCTTTATCATGATAGGACTTGGTGCCTATTTCGGTAACACAGTGCTGTTCAGGTTCACGATGTTGGCTGGAAGGGCGCAGTTCTTCCTGCAGGTACTGAAGTTAATTCCGATGTAATATAACCCCCTTTTCTTTATTTACTATTTTCAAAACATGTTTAACATAGATGAAACTAGGGTTAGTTGAAGGCAATTGGATCAAAGCATCTTAGCGGCACTTATTGACGAGAAGAACATCGCCCCAAAAGCCAAACTTGAGGCCTTTCTAGCGTCATCCATGAAACTAAGACCAGCGAGTCAGATCACGATCCCAGCAGAGCTCCCAAGTGGTTTGGAGATGGGGCGACAGATTGACGCAAACGTTCAGCCCCACATGATGCAGCTCCAGCAGATTCAGGATATGAGAGCAAGAGTTGTGGCTGTTCAGGCATTAAAGAAGTTGCTGGAGAAGAACTTTGAGACAGTTGTTGAGGACTCGGACGAATACAAGGCGTACTACGATTGGGCAAAACGCTTAGAGCTCCGTACCAACCAGATAAAGGTTCGTCCCACGGTTCATGAGATATATTTCTTCTCTGATCGAAACACCGGGCGCGTCATTCATAAACTCATGAGTGAGCGAGAAAAAATACGTCGCAAGGTACAGAGAAAGCCTGGAGATAACGTTGATAGTATTCATTTTGCGTATCCTGAGGAGTTTGAGCCAAAGTGGCTTCTTGGTCTGGGTGATGTCTTTGGCTACCCTGATTGCTGTGTTAAGCAGTACGCGGAAGACCGAGGCAATGGAGTTAACGTTGAGACGCGTGCATCTCAACAATTACTTGAAGCGGTTAAGGAGGGACAGGTTGACACCCACGCTTACTTTACAGGCTACTTCTTCCCATGCAGTCCACGATGTGAGAAAGCGCTGAAGAAAGGCCATGAATGGCATGACGCGTTTAAGGCTCTCAATGAGCAACTGGGGGACCTGTATGAACAGGATATCTATGTGAACACTGAGCTGGTCCTCAGACAACCTGAACTCATCCAACAGTATCTAGCCCAGTTTAAGCCCAAAAAAAGCGATTAAGGATGAGGATAAGGTGGTGGATAATCCCCTTGCTTCACTTCAATTCGCTCAACCTTGAATACCACTGGCCGCTCTGAGTCAGGGCAGCTATAGTAAGCGATCTTGTCCATATAGTCCCATGTCTCCGTAACCTCACGTGTCATTGCGCTGGTTAGTGGAAGAATAGCGCTGAAGGCCGCGAGGCAGACGCTGTCTGTTTCCTCCAAGATCAATCTTCCGGGGTTTCCAGTGATTGTCATCTTATCCCCTATCTTGTACATTTTGCATGGTTCAGATACGTGGGTGGGTTTTCCGTCGATGCTCTTTGGTTTTCCGACGTCAATTACTGTGAATACTACCTTGTACATGATTTAGGGTGGTAGCTGGCATTGTAAAAGCGTTTAGCGCTTTTTCTTGGTATACTTTATAGGGAATTGGATATGTACGGTTGCTGTAATGCAGTATCACCTAGTTCTCACGGAGATGTGTAACAAGCAGTGCAGCTACTGCGGAGGAACAAGGCACATTGATGGTATCCCGCTTAATGTAAGCTATTCTATTGATGACTTAATCGCCTTCCTAAAGCTGGACCCTGACCCAGTAATTGGTTTCTATGGTGGAGAACCGCTACTCGCGATGGAGTACATGTACGAGGTGATGGATAAGATACCTGCAAGGTTTTTCACGCTCCAGACCAACGCCACCAAGTTGAATCAAATCGATGAAAAATACCTCAACAGGCTTCACTCTATCCTTGTTAGCATCGATGGAGGAAGAGAAGTGACAGATAGTTGCCGAGGCTCAGGAACCTATGATCTCGTCACGAGAAACCTGATGGAGGTCGAGGATTTAGGGTACTCTGGTGATGTTATCGCTCGTATGGCGTTCAGTAAAAACGGTGATATCTACAGGGATGTCTCCTATCTGCTGAATCTTGAACACCCATATTTTGATCACGTTCATTGGCAGCTTGATATTTTCTGGTCCGAGCTAGATTCTTGGACCGATCTTGAGAGCTGGCTTCAGCGCTACGAGTCAGGAATATCAAAGCTTGCCTCTGACTTTAAGGCCTCATTTAAGACAGGTGAGCCCTTGGGCATAGTCCCATTCATACCCGTCTTTAAGACTCTGTTAACTGGTGAGGAGACGCCCAACGTTAGATGCGGGTCTGGATCAACCAGCTTTACTATCATGACAAATGGCAGGATCGATGTTTGCCCAATAGCCCCTGAGCTACCTTACAGCAATGTAGGTGACATTTGGTCCTCTTCGCCAGAGAATCTACGCGGTGTTCTGCCCGTTGGGTCTCCTTGTACAGAGTGTGATGTGCTGGGGGTTTGTGGTGGCCGGTGCCTGTTCTCTAATATGACCATGTTCTGGGGTCTCGACTGGTTCAACAGAATATGCGATACCACGAAGCATATGATAAACGAACTGCTCCAATTGGTACCAAGTGCCGAACAATTAATAGAAGAGGGGGTCCTCGATCCCAGTATGTTTGATTACCCAGAGATCAATAATGGCTGCGAGATAATACCCTAGAATCATAAATATGTGGTAGCCCAACAATATCTGTCATCAATTGGAGTTCTTAGAAACCATACTTCAAACCTTTCCAATCGACACCTGCTCTACTAAACGACTCTCGCTCTCCGATCTCAGTCACGATACACGATTTTACAAAGTAGATGTAGAGAAATCACCTCTCATTGATGGAGTTCGCGGTGCCTTTTACCTCATCGACACACCTGCTGGACGTAAAATTGCTTGTCATCCTCATATAGTGTCTGAGAAATTGGCTGGGCTTTGTGTATCCGCTGCGAGTGAGTTTGTCTCTTCTCTGAAAGGGCTCAACCTTTTAAAAACAGACTCTGTGATACTTCACATCCTCCGTGGTAGTCTGGGCTATATGGCTCATCAGGTGCTCCCCGATCTTCCTACAATTAATATTAGAACACAGTACATTGATGATGGTTACAGATCACATTCTGATGATTCTCGACACATAGAAGTGACATACAGCGACTACAAGAAGGCAGAATACGGCTCGCTGATTATTCCTGATACATATGCTACTGGAAGAAGTGTTGAAGCCGCCTTGAGATACATGCTTGAAAGAGGTCTCGGTGTTGAAAGGGTCATTATCTATGGCTTCATAGCTATTCCCGGAGTCGAGCGACTATACAGGCTTCTACATGAGTACAACATTGATCTTTACGCATTTGCAATATGCGACATCACCCAGCTATATTCAAACAAGTACGATATGCCACTATACGGGATTGATGAACACCTCTTCCAACAAGATGGAACAATACTACGACTAGGATCAATAGTTTCCCTAGACACCTTGAAGGACATGATTTTCTCATACATTCCTGGAATGGATCAGCCGGGTGACTGGAGTGAACGCCATACAGACCTTTTTAACGGTTCTACCAGAGAGAGTGGAGATATGCGAGGACACTTGATGAAATCAATAGAGTTCATCGAGTCACTGGATGTATTGAATAGTACTCAACCTTGGTATAGTGATCAGATAAATGAATTGACCCAGAAAGAGATTACCGCATTAGAAAAAACGGTGAAAGAACTCCTCAAATAGAGCTTTATTCACTCCACTGATAGTTACTAAACTCTATCGCGTGTAGCACTCTCTGGGAGAAGTCCTCATATTTACAGTCAAACGTATACATAACGAAGCCGTCATAGGCGAAAAAATGCATCCTCCCACTATGGTAGATAATCTGAGGCTTGGCGATCTGGACCAATTCAAGGAACTCATCTCTATGAAATTTTACCCGATAACTACTGGATGTTATGGATGAGGCAGCTACAGCTCCAGCTGTTGACATCATTTCTCACCTCCCTGCTCGTCATCAAAACTAAAAACATCCTCGATTTGTCTATCGAAGACTTGGGCTATTGTCCAAGCTAAACGAAGGCTCGGGTTGTATTTTCCCTTCTCAAGAAATAGGATGGTCTGCCTTGTCACATCGACTATCTCTGCGAGTTGTTCCTGTGTGAGCTTTTTCTCTTCTCTTAGCTCCTTGATTCTGGTTTCCAGAGTAGATCACTCTCCCTTGTAATTGGCATGATATAGCCATGA
>CAYTVK010000131.1:0-6227 GCA_964441725.1 uncultured Candidatus Bathyarchaeia archaeon
CCTTTAATCAGCGTGTTTATGGGTGGAAACTGGGTTGCTGATGCAGCCAAGTTTTTGAAGGATAATGGGGTTCCGTGTTATAATTTCCCTGAAAAAGGCATCAAGACACTTAATGCGTTATATCATTATGCTCGTCATCTGCGGCTTCCAGAGCTTGCGCCTCCTGTGTTTGATGATATTGACAGAGAGAAGGTCAAACAGATATTTAATGGAGTGAAGGGCGATGGTAGAAACGTATTGTTCCCTCATGAGGCAGCTCAAGTAATAGAGGCATATGGAGTTCCTGCTCCCGCCAGTAGATTGGCTAAGTCAGCTGATGATGCTGTGAAGTACGCTGATGAGATGGGTTATCCTGTGGTTATGAAGGTGGTTAGCCCGGATATTATGCACAAAACTGACATCGGTGGCGTTGAACTCAATCTAACCAACTCAAACATGATAAGAATCGCCTTTGAGGAGATAATGCGTAAAAGCAGGAAAGCTCAACCCCTCGCTAAAATCTATGGAATCACTGTTGATAAGATGGTTCCGAGGGGACGCGAGATGATCATCGGTATGAGTCGTGACCCGCAGTTTGGCCCAATGGTGATGTTCGGACTTGGTGGCATATATGTGAACTTTTTGAAAGATGTGGCTTTCAGGTTGGCTCCTATGAATGAGCGGGATGCTCAACAGATGATGGAGGAAACTCGATCATATAGCCTCTTGAAAGGAGTAAGAGGTGAGGCACCTGCAGACATAGATGCGTTGCGTGAGGCTATTCTTAGGATAGGGCAGCTTGTATGGGATTTCCCTGAGCTGAAAGACCTTGATATAAATCCGATATTTGTTTATGAGAATGGTAGAGGCTGTAGTGCTTTGGATGTTAAGGTCACCCTCTCCTAGTCTTTAACATACTTTATGGCTTCTTCACGGCTCATGGATGTGCCGTATTTTCTCTCAAAATAATAGGCTATGTTTCCAATGTCTCGGGCGAGGGTTTCCTCCGCATTGGGGTGATCTGAATGGATATACTGTGGCCAGTCTATTATCCATGAGGTACCTTCCTCATCGATGAGGATATTGTATTCGCTGAGATCACTGTGTATTACACCGGAGTCATAGGCGATTCGTATGTTGTCAAGTATCTCATGTAAGAAGACCATCGGCTCTTCTAGGCTGATTACATCTGAGAGCTGTACACTCTTGATGTACTGCATCACGACGGTGTGGCGATTCTGGTATATGGGTTCAGGCACTTTAACACCGGCTTTGTGCATCTTCTGGAGTGCATCGTACTCTGTCTCCGCTGCTAGCCTTGACTGATAGAGCCATGAGGTGTGTCTTCTGTCTGCTAGGTATTCGCGTTTCCTCTTAGTGTCCCTGAAACTTGTTCTGCCGAGTCTATGGAATTTCACTGCCACTATCTTTTCCATTGGCATTATGCCTTCGAATACGTCTGCTTCTTTTCCAATGCCTATTGATGGCCCGAGGTATTCTAGTATCGCTGCTTTCACCAGGGCGTTTAATGCAAGAAGGTCGTATCCGTTATAGTTCATCAAATAGCCGAGGTATGGGTCTCTCTCCCGGTAGATTAATTCACTTTTATACAACATGTCGAGTCTGTGATCGATCTCGTTTTCGTTCAATCCGCTTAATCTCAGTACTTCTTCATGAGGCACTATTTGATGCTGGATCATGCCGAGTTCTATGGCCTGTAAAGCTCTAAGATCATAGTTTTCTAGTAGGGGTAATGCTTGAGCTGCTTTCTCGGCTGATGACACAGTGAGAAGAAGTGTGGTCGTGGCTTATATTGTATTTAGTCTGTCCTTGAGCGCTATAGATACCGGAACACCAACTATTCCTGCAACTAGCATCTGGACAGCGTTAAACGGTACTTCTACTAGTGCCGCTGAGAACCCATACATGAATACTTCAACGATGAAGTATCCACCTACCATTATCAAGCCACCAACAATCCAAGCTATAATAGTGGTTTGAAGTGTCCTGCCTTCCCTGGGGCCAGCCAGCTTACCTGCAGCGTATCCCTCTGCTCCCTTTATCACGCATGTGAAGATAACCCAAGTATACCATCCACCTAGTAGATCTGCGAGTCCTGAACCGAGTCCTCCTGCCAGAGCCCCTACGACGGGTCCAAATGTGAGAGCTGTTGTCATGACTATTGCGTCTCCTAGATTGAAATATCCGCTCGTTGCGGGTATGGGAAATTGGAACAGCATTGTGGCTATGGTTGCGAGTGCCCCCATTACGCCTATTGCTGCTATCTGACGTGTATTCAGGGATGCCATGGCATGTTGTAGTTATAACTATAATATAAAATATTCTAGTTTAAACTATAATATCTCGTTACCATGCCGGGTTTTTGTCATTGTTTGCCCGTTACTCTATCACTTTTTTACACTAATTGAGATATGATCTGGGCTGTTCTGGGGTTGCTTTACGTTGTTAATGCCCGTTATCGGCTGGGATGCACCTACCCCCCCTCCCCCTATCCATTAAAGCAGCACCTGTAGATCATCCAATGCTTCGAGGGCTCGTTTTCCTCGCTCTGTGATCTCAAGTTCTTTGCGTTTTCCCTTCTGGTATGATTTAACGAGTCCCTTGGTCTCTAAGTCTGTGAGGTGTTGATAAACTGCACCAATGGTCATATCTGCGCCTAATGTTTTCCAGATCTCGTAGCCATACGTTGGTCCTTGATTTATTATTCTCAGTATTCGTTCTTTTGTGGCGAGTCTGCTTCCCAGTCTTGGGCTTTTCCTGCGTTTCGTGATATTTCGTAGGATATCATCTGTCTTCAAGCCACTGCTGGTAACGAGACAAACAATGTTGGCGTCTTCATCTACCCTATCCAACAATATCTTATGTTGCAGCGAAGCAACCGGAGCCGATGAGGCGGGTTCGGCGAATATTCCCTCGTTTCGAGCGATCTCTCGCCCAGCTTCCAGCATCTCATCATCTGTTACAGATACAGCGAAGCCTCGGGATTCTTTGATGGCGGCTAACGCCAGTTTACCGTATATAGGTTCTGTTACTCTGATGGCTGATGCCTCTGTGTCTGCCTTTGTGATCTTTATGGGAGAGGTGTCTCCTTTGTCATATGCTTGGGCGATGGGTGAACACCCAGTGGCTTGTATCCCGACCATTTTTGGTTTGTGATCAATGATCCCAAGCTGCTCCATCTCTTTGAAGCCCTTCCAGAGAGAGTGAAGAGTTGCGCCGCTACCCATAGCCGATATAACGTAATCAGGTACATCATTTTGCTCTACAAGCTCATAACTGATGGTCTTCAAACCCTCGATGCTAAGTGGGTTCAGCTCAGTGGTGGCTTGATACCAGCCCATCTCCGCTTCCAGCTCCCTCGCCCGAGCAATAGCTTCCTCAATGCTATCTCCTGTTTGAACGATCTTTGCATCATACATGAGCATCTGAGCCAATTTGCCAATATCTACGCCCTTTGGAACAACTAGATTACAGTGAACATCCTCCTTCGCCGTATAAGCTGCGATGGAGGCGCCGTGATTTCCATTTGACGCACAAACGATGCTATCGTAGCCTCTGCTCTTGGCGTCTGAAATTACCAACGCCGCAGACCTATCCTTAAAACTACTTGTGGGGTTCCGTGTCTCATCTTTCATATAGAGATTCTTAAAGTTCAGAATCTCTGAGAGCCTATCTGCTTTCTGTAGTGGAGTGCCTCCTTCCCCAAGTGATACGATGTGAGATACCTTGGGTAGAACAGGGCGATAGCGCCAGAAGGTTAATGGTCCAGTGAATTTTACCTTATCCCCGATGAGCTTGTACTCCATCAGTCCTCCGCATTCACTGCATATGGTATCAGGGTTTTCAGACGCTGACTCTGCTCCGCAGTTGATGCATTCGAGGACGTGGCTTGGGCTCATCGTGTATCAAATAGATTTCATGGTTTTATTCTTATTCCATCAATAACATTTGCATTACCAGAATAGGAGTAAATCACCGCAAAATATCCTTAAAAAAGCGCATCTTAAATGAAAACAATCATAAGTAGAGCACCCGATTCGTGAAGTGAATCAGATGAAGTTAAACGAGCTACGACCCGGCATGGAAAACATAGAACTAAATGTCGAAATAGTCAGCATCGGGGAGGAGCGAGAAGTAAAGACCTATTCAGGGTTAAAACATACGCTTGTAGAGGGCGAGATCAAGGACGAGACAGATACAATGGGTCTGACTGTCTGGAATGAGAGCATATCTGAACTTGAAAAAGTAAAACCCGGTGACCGTGCGAAACTCGTGAACTGCTTCATCACCAGTTTTAAAGGTGTTTTATCTGTGAACATCGGTAGAGAATCCAAGATAGAGAAACAGTGAACCTAGTTGCATGAGAAACTCGTAGAGATATCAAAAAAATATCAGAAACAGATAGGGTGTCATGGTTACGAGCATACCGAGAGGGTAATAGAGATATGCAGAATTCTCGGGACTAAACTGGGTGCAGATATGGACATATTGATGCCAGCAGCGATACTGCACGACGTAGGTAGAAAATATGATAACCATGCGCAGCGAGGAGCGGAGATTGCGCGTGAAATACTTCAAGACCTTGATTATTCCAAGGTTGATGAGATTGTTCACGTCATAGATGTCCACAGTTTCTCCGCTGGAGGTAAGGCAAAGACGCTTGAAGCCCAAATATTGAGTGACGCTGACAAGCTGGATGCGATGGGTGCAATGGGAATCTACAGGGCTGCTCAGTACAGTGTTGAGCATAAACGAGACCAAGAAGAGTTCATCAACCACTTTCACGAAAAACTGCTCAAACTTAAAGACCTGCTTTACACCGGTGAAGCTAAAAAACTAGCTGACAAACGACATATATTCATGCGGCAGTACCTTGCCCAGCTAGACAAGGAATTGAATGGCTTAAGCTGAGCCCCAGCGAGTAAAGAGACTGTGCTCGATTCCTAGCTGATCCAGTATCTTACCTGCGATGAAATCCACAAGATCATCAATCGTCTCAGGTTTATGATAGAAACCGGGCATAGCCGGCAAGATTGTTGCCCCAAGACGGCTGAGTTTAGCCATGTTCTCTAGATGAACAGCGTGCAGCGGCGTCTCACGAGGCACAACAATTAGAGGTCTCCGCTCCTTCAGTTGAACATCGGCGGCTCTTGTGACCAAGTTATCGGCGAAGCCATTAGCTAATGCTGCGATGGTCTTCATAGATGAAGGCACAATTATCATACCATCCACAGGGTAGCTGCCGCTTGCTATCCCCGCCAACATATCATCAGGACTATATAGATGAGTTGCTAGACTCGTTAATTGCTTTATATCTCCTATTTCATGAGCTGCAACTGATTTAGCTGAGTCTGTGACTGTAAGATGAGTCTCGATATCTTGATCCTTTAACGCCTTCATGAATCGTAGAGCATATACGATGCCACTTGCCCCAGTGACTGCTACTATTAGCTTCATCTAGTTTCTCACAGTGTTCAGAGGCATTTGTATTATTAATGGTGTTCTAAAGAAGTAGATTACTCGCCTGGGGCAAGTGACAGTGGTTCGATGGTTACCCACATGACGTTGTTTCCGCGGATGAATACATCACCGTAGCTTGCTACCAAGCCTTCGTTATCATATTCTTTTGCTCCCTTGAGCATCATGTTCATGTATCCATCGGCGCGTATGAGTTTCCCTCTGTAGCTGCCTCTTCCCTTGAGTACGACTTCTACGTTTGCTCCATTTGATTTGATTAGCATATTAAGCGGTTTCATTCTTGGTTCCAAATTGTTTGCACCGTTTGTGAAGTTAATCTATGAGCGATGTGCATACTATAAAAACTTTCTGAAACGAGCCTTTTTTTAGCTTATTTTATTGTTTTCTAGTTGATACAGTTATCCAGTCGTTGATGTTTTCAGTTGTAAATATTTTGTTTATAGTTAGCTCTTCATTTTCAATTAGTCTCATCATTTTCTCTCTGTTGTAGACTCTTTTCAGTGATGAAATTATGATAGTTGAATTAGGTTTGGCTACTCGAGTTGACTCCGCAGGTAGTTTCTTCGGGTAGGGTAGATTCTGTATTACTGTGACTGAGATAACTGCGTCAAACAATGAATCCCTGAGTGGCAGATTTTCAGAGTCTCCCTGTATAAGATACTGGTTTTCACTGCAGCGTTCCTTTGCTTTTCCTAATAATACGCTTGATAAGTCCAAGCCAACAGCACAATCTAAAAGGGGTAATAAAA
>CAYTVK010000132.1:0-4229 GCA_964441725.1 uncultured Candidatus Bathyarchaeia archaeon
GCTTCGTGTGGCTATGCCTAGCTTGTAACCGGTTTCTTGTAGTTCTGTAAGGGTTTTTACAGCATTTGGCTTGAGGAGTATGGTTGGTAAGGCCTCTAGCTCGATATTATTCATGACTTGCTCGACTTTTTTGAGCGCGATTTCTAGATTTTCCTTGGGTAACCCATATTCGAGGAGGCTCTGGGCTCCTTGTCTTATGACCATGTATGCTTTACGCCGGTCCTCTATGTGAGTCTTCATGCCCATCTCTACAAGTAGGTCTCTGATTTGTTCACCCATCTTCTCGTAGTCTATGTGGCTTTCTACTAGTGTTCCGTCGAGGTCGAAGACCACGGCAGTGTAAGGCATAGCAGGGTATGCTATGCGATGATTTATATGGTTATTTGATCAGTGAAACTTTTTTAACTGGGATTGTGGTTCATTGGAGAGAATGGGCGAGTAGTTCAGGGGTATGAATGCCTGGTTTGCAACCAGGAGGTCGGGGGTTCAAATCCCCCCTCGTCCACCAAAACTAGTTATCAAACGAAACTCATAACACAGTTTCATGTAACAATGATATTGAATAACTTCGTAGAAAAACTACCATAACTTGCTTGGTTAAACGGTTAATGGCAGTTTCCCGTATCCGCCTAAAGGAAAATAATTTGGCTTTTTTCCGTTTCTAACACTTCTCGATACGTCTAATAGATTTCACCCACAAATAACCACTAGGTGGTACATATTGAAAGAAGAACCAAAAGAACTCGCTTTATTTACTATTTTTAATCTAATGCAAGCATTACCTGTGTGTAAAAATATTGTAATGTATACACCATAATATCTATAGGCGTTTATTTTACAGTAATAGTACTCGATTCCGGTAAAATAGGCTAAGTAATAGCCCATGACTTCTCTTTTAATCAAAGATTCACGAAATAAATGTCCTGATATATATTACGCGCTTTACTTAACACACCTATGAAGATCTGTATTCTCGGCGGAACAGGAGACATGGGCAGCGGCTTAGCGATACGCTGGGCACTCAAACACGACATATTAATCGGCAGCAGAAGCACAGAACGGGCAAAAGATACAGCCGAACGACTAAGAGGACTCGCAGTAGGCTTCTATCAAGACCAGCTACATGGCTCATTCACAGGCATGACAAACGAGGAGGCAGTAAAACAAGCAGAAATAATCGTAATCTGCTTCCCAGCCAAGGCAACAGTCGAAGCAGTGAAAGCCCTCAAACCCTACATGAAAGAAGGACAGATCATAATCTCCGCAGTCGTCCCAATGAAGCGCCAAAACAAGCTATTCTACTTCAGCTCACTTGGCACAGGCGACGAGAAATCAGCAGCCGAGACAGTCCAAGAAATAGTAGCACCCATACCAGTGGTAACGGGGTTACAGACAGTGCCAGCAGCATACCTGAACAACATAGACGCCATCCTCAACCTAGACGTATTCGTGGCGGGGAACGATGAACTAGCAGTCAGCGTCGTCTCCAAACTGATCCGTGACATACCAAACCTGCGCCCCCTCAAGGTGGGTCCACTGAACAACTCCAAATTCATAGAATCACTGACACCACTACTACTCAACGCTGCGGTGCTCAACGGGCTACACGACCCATCAATACGCATAGTACCCTGGATACCGCGCGATCTATGACATTTAGGTGTCATTCACCCGGCTTTCATATACGTTTTTGCGTAATTCCTGATCCAATCTAAGCCCTTCTGGGGCTGGTTTTCTATCTGGGTGACTGCTATCAGCCCAGAATAATCATGGGGAGAGGGGGCAGTCGATCAATTCATATTCAAGCTGACATCATCTAGCGGGACTACCAGTGGGCTTAATCTCCGAGATGAAGAAGTTCTGGGCTAAACAGAAACCCAACTACAAGGTCATGATAGCCAGAGACAGCCTCACCATGTTCAGCGGCAGACGCCCAATGGAACGAGGCATGGGAGGCTACGAGAGCATATTCCTGAACAGACTAGGCGCCTCAGCACTCCAGATAGGATACATAAACGGCATACAGAGCCTCCTCAGCCTACTACTCGCTGTACCCAGCGGCTGGTTCATAGACCGCAGCACTGACATCAGAAGAATCTACTTCGCAAGCTTTGCGCTCAGCCTCCCAGCCTTCCTCGGACTATACCTCGCGAGCGACTGGAAACTATACCTTGCAGCGATGCTTATATACACCGCAGCCATCAGCGTCCAGTTCCCTAGCCAGCTGATAATCGACATCGACTCAATGAACGACGACACAAGAGTATCAGGACTCGGTTTCCACAGATCCATCACAGCCCTAGCAGGAGTCGCATCACCCATGCTCATCGCACTCGCCATCGACTACTTTGGCGGATTCTCCTCAGCCAACAGCATCAGACCACTCTTCCTCCTCTTCTTCGTAGCCGACGCAGTGATCCTCTACATAGTCTACAGGCACCTTGAGCCAGTTACCATAGAGCGCGAGGAAAAGAAGACCAGTCTACTGAACGGCATCAAAACACTGCTGGACGCCCCTGTGCCACTGAAGCTACTTATGGTAAGCGAGATCAGCACAGTCTTTGTCATGCTCATGATCAGCCCATTCAGAGGATTATATCAGGTTGACATCAAAACCGCCACCATAATCATATTCGGCTGGATCGGAGTAGCGGAACCAGCCATCGACATATTCCTCAGCATACCACTAGCCAACCTAGTAGACAAATATGGTCGAAAGAAAACAGCCTACATCGGACACATATTCGGCATACTAGCCCGACTATTACTAGTACTAACCCCCATCAACATCCCTACCCTACTCATAATGGTAAGCGTCCTAGGAAGCCTAGAAGGATGCCTCTATGTCGGCATGGACGCATACAGCCAAGAAGTCATCCCCCAGCAAGTCAGAGGCAGCTACATGGGGCTAAAAAACCTGATAGTAGGTATAATAGGCATAGCGAGCCCAGTCATCGGCGGCTACATCTGGGAGATCAACCCCGACCTACTCTTCTGGGTACCAGTCGCCCAGTGGAGCCTCATAGCCTTTCCCATACTCGTAATACTGATGGAGAAATACAGCTTAGACGGCTACATCAGAACCTAAGAGTTATGAGACGAAAAGGTTAGTCATATTCTTCTCTTTGACCAACCTCTGCATCTCCTCATCACTGGGCTGCTCTCTGTATCTGCTGGCAGCGTCCAGTATTTTAGGCAAAATAACCGGATCACCACTGGTATTCAAGAAGACACCATCATTACCGAGAACCCACCAGACAGCGAGATCAATATCAACCTGCTCAGTCAAAGGCTCATACCAGACCTGACTAAAATGAGGCTTCTCAGCCCAAGGACCACGAGTAATCCCCTTGATAGTCTGCACAGCCACACCCCTATCCTTGCATAATGCTACCAGCCTCTTGAAGTCCTCCCGATACTTCTGGTTACTCCACATCACGTAGTTCAAGGGGAGAAGCACAGAGTCAAACTCATACCTGCCAAACGCCCTGATATGCATCGGCGCAGCCATCAAGCCATGCCCAGTCACACCGATAAACCTCGTCAAACCCGCCTCACGAGCCTCCACGGCAGCCTTCAACGCCCCATTCTCCCCGAAAGCAGTATCCCAGTCATCCGGATGAACAAGGTTGTGAAGTTGCAGCAAGTCAACGTTCTTTACCCGAAGCCTCTTCAAGGACTCACTGAACTCAGCCTTCGCCTCAGCATATGTCCTCATACCCGTCTTGGTGGCCAAGAAGAAGCTACCGCGATGCTTCTTCATCCAGTTACCCACACGTACCTCGCTCTCCCCGTAGCTCCTAGCGGTATCAATGTGATTTACACCATACTTCTGCAGCATCTTCAAGACCTCATCAGCCTCCTCCTGAGAGCAATGCGCCACAGCGTACCCGCCGAAAAGAGTAGCCGTACTCATGTGACCCGTTGAGCCGAATTTCCTTTTATGAATCATAACAAGATAACAGAGAAAACACCAGTGATAAACCTACGGGAAAAACCCGGAACACGATCTTATTCAGGTTTGCAGACCTTGCACGGCTGCCAGATGCTATCAGATTTTGAGTTCTCCTTAAAATATTTCTGAGCCTCAGCGAAGGACTCAAAGCTCATCCAAGCCCCATGATCCTTCAATTCATTAATACCCTTATTGATGGTCTCCTCAGGCGCACAGAATCTACATGAATCTACATGAAGCTTCCAAATCCCCGTCGGATAATCCACGTTCAACC
>CAYTVK010000132.1:4239-6203 GCA_964441725.1 uncultured Candidatus Bathyarchaeia archaeon
CCAAAACATACCACTACATACGTAACCATACATATTAAACCCCAAGATCAACTACCGGAAACTATTCGCCCCAATGCTCCTCAATGAAACTCTCCCTACCAGAGCCACTTGAGTAGAACTCATAGTTCAACACATTCTTCTTATAATAATCCTGATGATACTCCTCAGCCCTGTAGAAAACCGAGAACTCCACTATCCCTGTCACAACCGGCTTATCAAACCTACCACTGCTATTAAGCTCCGACCGAGAAGCCTCAGCCAGAAACCTCTGAGTCTCATTATGATAAAAGATAGCAGTCACGTACTGGCTGCCACGATCCACAAACTGCCCACCATCATCAGTTGGATTGATGTTCCGCCAATAAACATCAAGCAATCCATCATAGGAAACCACAGCGGGATCATAATAAACCTGAACAGCCTCAAGATGCCCAGTACCGCCCCTAGAAACCTGCTCATATGTAGGATTCACCACAGTTCCACCGGTGTACCCATTCACAGCCTCGACAACGCCGTCAACCGACTCAAACGCAGCCTCCATACACCAGAAACACCCACCCGCGAAGGTAGCCACCTTATACTGGGAAAGATCAACACTCTCACCTTTCTCAACGCCTCGGCCCCCTCAGGCTAAGCGATACGGCTGCCACCACCAATACTATCAAAATTACGAATATCTGACGCTTCATGAGACAGAAACCGAGTGAAAGGGCGACTTATAATTCATGTCGAGAAAAAAGTTGAGGGAAACCGCCTAAACTTCTCCACCCATAATATGGTACAGGGTCTTGAGCGCCATATTCAAGACCTCAAAATCAGGTTTATAAAAAGACAGATAACGCGGCTCCAACCTAGCCACCCCCCTCAGGGGCGCCTCATCCCAAATACGTCTCAAACTCTCCAACACAAATCACCCTAAGGCACACCGGTCTCCACAATCAACTCAGCGTAAGCCTCAACAAGCCCCCTATCCAAAGGAGCCTTCTCCACCTCGTAAAACCAGCTAAGCAGATCATACGGGTTCCAGCCATCAACCCTAGAGAAGACATACCGCATCAAAAGAGGCGTCAACGCCTGACACCTCAACGCCTTCTTCACCAACTCATTGTAGCTGGGAGGCTTATCAGTGCCAGAAGAAGACTGAAGCCGAGCAAGCTCATTCTTCAACTCGTCATCAACCTTAATCGTGGACACCGAACAGTCACCTTACAGTACCCATAAAACAACCCAAATATATTAAACCATCGACAAACAGAACACCAAAAAGACACCAAACACAGCCACTAAAAAAATGCACCAAGTTACCCCCCACCATTACCAACAAGCTTTAAACCCACCCCACAATCAAACCCGAATATGCTATACCTCCTCACAGCCATCCTCAGCATCACAACCCTAAGCCTCATCATGCGCTACTCCACACTAAAAACACAGACACCATGGGGAGTAATCCAAGCCAACTACATCACAGCCGCAGCCATAACCGCAGCCCTCACCCTAAGAAACGGCGCCACCACTCCATTCACATTCACCCTAACCCTAGGCGCCATAACAGGAATCACATACTCCGCAGGAATGTACCTCAACCTAACCCTCATGAGCAAAAGAGGAGCAGCCATCACAAGCAGCATGATCCAACTCGCAGTACTCATACCCATCACAGCCAGCATACTACTATACAACGAAACCATAACCACAATCCAACTCACAGGCATACTACTCGCAGTCACAAGCCTCCCACTACTAGCCTCAAAACCCATACAGAAACTAGAACTCGACAAAACATTACTACCAATGATCATCCTCACCATCATCGTAGTCGGCTTCAGCCAACTGTCATCCAAAATACTAATCCAGAGCGGCCTCGGAGCCCAGAACAACTACTTCTTCCTCACAATATTCACCTCCGCATCCATCCTAGTCACACCACTAACATGGAGAAACAGAGCCAAAATAAACTTCAA
>CAYTVK010000133.1:0-6127 GCA_964441725.1 uncultured Candidatus Bathyarchaeia archaeon
GCGTGGTTACTGCGAGTCCAACTACCGGTATATCTGCTGCTATACATGGCTGCATGATGCTATTGATGTGATCCAAACCGTTACCATAAGGCGTTATATCCTGAGTGGTTATTGGGCAGACCTTCGGAAGCTCCCCGGTGACCCACTCCATGATGTCCAGCAGATTATCACTGACCTTGAGAACCCAGCCCTCCTTCACGGTGGGTGTGATGGCGAATCCCCTCCAGTTAGCTATCCTGTTGCCCTTGGTGGTGTCTATGCTGATAACGGCATCCATCTCAGGGTCGATCTCCTCCCTATTCATAACCTCCATATCAACTGGGCTCCCCATGAATGGTACAGGCTCATGGGGTTTGATGGGGGCGTTTGGGCAGATATGAGTCACAACGATAACGTCACCGGGCAAACGATCTCCCTTCCCCTGCATATCAGCCAGTTTTAATGCAACGCTAAGGGCAGTACTTGCACCATCGGAGTCTGAGACGAGTCCAATCTGCTCAGGTCGGGCACCGATACCGCCTAGTCTACCTATAACGCCGAGAGTGGGGGCGTCTCCGCCGCTGGATTTTCCGTTGGTTCCCTTTATCTTCATCTTGATGAAGTCTGTGCTGCCTTTTTCTCCAGTTATCTTCTTAATCTTGATGTTTTTAACTCCGCGTTGTTTGAGGAACTCTGCTACTCTGTCGCCTGTTATGTGTGCGTCGTCGAGTAGGTCCATTATCTCGATTACCTGTTTCAACATGGTTTGAATATAGTATGATAATGGTTAAAACCGTTAAGATGCGGTGACATCACCCTTAACCAAGAAAAAGAGTGACACAGCATGTGTGCGAAAAAGTAGCTGAGGACATAGACGAAGATAAACTCAGAAAACAGATCAAGCAACTAAAGGAAAAAGAGAAAAAACTCAGAGAAGAGCGCCACAGACTCGAGGCTCAGCTACGGGAGAGAATCTACAAAAAATTCATGGAAGTAGGTGAGAAAATCGTTGAATGAATTCATCGATTGGCTTTAACTATGAGGCTAAACCTACCATAATCATAGCGATGCACCTTGATACCAGAAGCTACTCCTTCTGTGTAATCGCCTGCTGTTCCAGCCTTGATGCTCTTAGCCGCCTCATAGCATTCCTTGATGAGATGTTTCTCGATCTTTGGCTCATTATGGCTAGGCATAACCCACTCATAATAGGGCATGTACTTCACCATCTTTGCGAAGCTCTTAATGAACTGATCAAGGCTCGTCGTGGGGGAATACACGTAGATGGGTGCAGGGTAGAAGCTGTCTCCTGTCCAGAATATCTTATTGGCTCTATCAAGCAGACAGATACTATCCGGGCTATGCCCAGGAGTGAAGATAACCTCAAGCACCCGTCCACCTAGATCAATCTTGTCCCCATCCTTGAGCCACCGAGTCACATTGAAGGGATGAATTCTCCAAGTCTCTGGGTTGAAGTAGCTGGGGAAAGGCTTCCACGCCATGTCTCCCTCAAGATAGTGCCCCATCTGCTCCTTGGATTGTCCATTCTTCGCCCTATCCTTGCTGAAATCCGTATCGGGGGCAGCTATCTCCTTGAACTGGTGATTGCCTCCGATGTGATCCCCATGGGTGTGAGTGTTGACCACCATTATGGGTAGATCGGTGAGTTTTTCCACGAGGGATTTGATGTCGCCGATACCGTTACCTGTATCGATCAACGCTGCCTTCTCCTTGCCAAGTACAAGGTAGCTTATTACCTCCTCGAACTGCCCATCCTCATAGATAGCGTACACAGTATCTGTGAGTCTGTAAACCTCAAACCAAGGGTCATGTTGAACTATCTTCTCATAGTGACTCCAAGCCTCACGCGGGAGCCTATCGTACCACTTCTTGGGAACGATGATATCTGATTCCGTGTTATCTGAATATGCCATAAGGGGGAACCATCATACTGTTTTATAGTATTAACGCTACAATCAGGACAATAAACCGCTTTTTACCGTGTTTCAGGACACACCCTGTTATAAAACATCCAATAACTTAGTCACATGTAAGTTATCCGAAGGAATCCATTGAAATAAAAATAACTTGCAGACAATCTCCATTGTACACCCATCACTAAACAGGGCAGGTGGCGCGGAAAGATACCTACTGGAGCTAGTAAATGTGCTTCAGAGGACTGGAAACTCTGTGTGCTTATACACGGTTGATAAGACGGACTGGGATAAGCTAGATGAGATACAGGGAATTAATACGAGACCAGATAGGGAGTACTACAGTCAGGAGAAAAAACTGGAACTAGGCAACATATTCTCATGGATAAAAGCAGGCATAGTTTACCTCTGGTTACTCATCAGTGCTAGAGAAGAAACAGACCTCAGCATCAATAACTACGGAGAGATTCTTCCCATCATATCAGATATATCCATCGTGCACGCAGTACCTGTAATAGCGAAAAACGGGAACTCGTACAGTATCCCCCTCTGGGATATAATTCACCCAGTGTTCGTCTTCATCCACGGCACTCTAGCGAAAAAGACGAGCAGACTCATCATCACCAACTCAAAGTACAACATGGAAAAAATAAGAAAACAATATGACGCAGAGATAGTTGTAGTTAATCCCTCGATAGAGACCCCGCGATACTATGGTGAACAAAAAAACGGGAGAATACTGTCAATAGCTCGAATATCTCCTAATAAAAACACCTCCAAAGGATCACGGAGATAGCCAACAGGAGCTACAGAAACAGATTCATAGTAGCGGGAAAAACAGACCAAAACTCAGAGAAAGTACTCAGAGTATTAAGAGAGATGAGAAACATAGAGGTCTACATCAAGCCTCCGAGAGTAAATCGGGTTGAACTCATGAAACAATGCAGTATACTGTTATCCACTCAGCAAGACGAGGCATTCGGGATGGTGGTGGTAGAAGCCATGAGCATGGGGTGCATACCAGTCGTATACCGTGACGGCGGACCTTGGACGGATATTCTGGAAGAGAAAGACGGGATCATCGGCAGTTCTTACGAAAACACATTGGAGGCACAGGAGAAAATAGAGCAGATATTAGGAGACGGAGAACTCAGAGCCGAGATGAGGGAGAACAGTGTTAAGCGATCAAGAGAGTTCAGCGCTGAAGTATTCGAGGAAAAAATAACGAGAACAATAAAAGAATACCAGCCACTCCATCAGGATGATAATTTTACAAAAATATACCGTTGGATTAAGAAAATGGGAGAAATCAAGGCACGCTTGTCACGAGGCTGAACCGCCCATAATCATATTTTCTGATGGGAATACCTCTATCAGTGCCCTCCTTGTATGTGCCCCGCCCCTCGGCTATGTCCACAACCGCCTTAAAGACATCTTTAAGAAGCGTCTTCTCAACGAGTGGCTCATTATGACTTGGCATAAGAAGCTCAAACTCATCATAGTAGTCTAGCATCCGCAGGTAACTGTTTATGAAGGTGGGTATGTCACCGCCATTCAGGTAAGTGTAGATACCCCCTGTGTAGAACATATCACCCGTAAAGAACAGTTTATCCTCCCGATCCAGCAGACAAATACTATCAGGGGTGTGCCCCGGCGTATGAAGGACCTCAAGAGTCCTGTTTCCAAGGTCAAGCACGTCACCATCCTTGAACCAGTGGGTCACTTTGAAGCCTGGGGTATAATAGTTATCTGGGTCAAAGTTCTCCGGGAGAGGTTTCCAGTACATGCCTTCAGCTATGAAGTGAGCCATTTCGCTATTCGGCAACCCCTTCTGAGCTTCATGACACCAAGGATGATCCAGCATGGCTATCTCGTCGAAGAGATAATTCTGGGCAATATGATCATTATGAGCGTGGGTATTCACCACCATCACAGGCATATCGGTGACTTCCTCAACGGCGTCCCTGATGTTACCGATACCACAGCCAGTGTCAATAAGTATGGCCTTCTCATCGCCGAGAAGAAGGGTGCAGATAGCCTCCTCGTACTGATAAGGCTCATAAAACACGTAGATATCCGGCCTCACCTTGTAAACCTGAAACCAATCCTGCGAAATAGGCACTCTTTCAAGTGACGCGTAGATTTTCCTAGGAAGCTTATCCCACCAACGATCAGCGATTAATAGCTTCCTGTCCTCTGGAGACGACATAGCCACAATGAAGCAGCCCAGCTTATTTAAATTACCAAAGCCAGACCAGACTTATTGAAGAGAAAGGTGGCCACCAGCTTTCGCGATCTCGCGTAGCCGAAGACAACACTAATGTCGCAAACGGAGCGTGGTTTAACTTCCGAGTTCGGAATGGGTTCGGGTGGGTCCCACGCCCTTTGGCCGGTTACCAACCATACAACCCAGAGTCTTTTCTTTAAACGTTTCGGTGGAGCCTATATACTCAAACTCCACCACCCAGATTATCTCAGCTGGATCATAGTAGCCATATATCTCGGTCCATATCTCTATGAAGTCTTGCTCAGAGGCTAATCCTTCCTTTCTGACTTCCTCGGGGGAGACCTCACCGAGAAACTGCTGGAATATGTCTATTATCATTATCTGATCAGGCAGAGTTGATTTGTAGTTCTCCCTGATGCAGTACTCTTTGCCTATCGATAATTTTGGTTGTTTAAGTCTGCGTGTCTGGGTCTTGGAGCCTTCCCGTATTTTGGAGATAAACTGTCTTTTGAAGAACAGAGCCAATAAGTAATTTTGATAATAGGCTTAGTTTAGAAATTGTGTATTTTAATAGAATCTCTGTTAGAGACAGCACACTAAGGAAAAGATGAAGCAAAGATCATCGATAAAAGATAGAATATTTTATATTCAACATTCATTAAATCATAAAATGGTTATGACAAAACTTCCAGTTTTGCCCGAATACCCCCAAGTAGAGATTGAGGGAACAGCCGTAGTTATCCGCTATGAGAACGGAAAAAGCGAAGTATGGGGATACGAGCCAAATCTAAATATCGCGGAGGAAGTAGCAAAAGACATAGAGATCGGGCTTAAAGCAATTGACTATGTTTCCCTTGAAGTAATGAAGCTCCTGAGTGAGGTCGGGGAGTAGCTACAGACGCTGGGTATCCCACCTGAGTATGTCAATGACTACATCTCTGAGGGTTATTATAAGATATCAAAATGGTTTAACGAGCTTGAGATTAAAGAGGCGTTACCAAATTAATATATAAATAATTTTAAGTAAAAGATAAACCAATCTTACAGGTCATGGACAGCGATTCGGTAGCCATCCAATTAATCAATTCCATAAGAATATTACAGTATGTTAAGGAAAGAGGAGAGAAAGGGGCAGAGCTAAGAGAAATCTGGAGTAAACTGAGACAAATAGACTCTGGGATTCCCCCAGCCTGTGTTGTAAGCCAGATGAATAGACGGGTAAAAGAAAACCATCTTGCGGAGGTAAAGATGCCTGATCCTCACGGATATTTAAGAAGATTTTATGATCCAAAATATGAAAAATAAGCCAAACTTCACTGAGGCTATTTGAATAATTAGTGCCCTAGGATGAATGGTTGCATGGGGGTAAACTTATATTGTCTTTTTGCATCCGGTTGTGTTGGCGGGGCTGTGGTCTAGTGGCTATGACGTTGGGCTCCAGAATATCATAATCTATGAAACCGACCCTTCGGGGAATGAGGAGTTTCTGGAGCTGGGGAAACCCAAATGCCGAGGGTTCAAATCCTTCCAGCCCCACCATCTTCAACGTTTTAATATTTATTCAGATGTGGATAGTTGATGAGTCATCGTTCCATTATCCTTTTTATTAAAAAAACTCTGTAAACCGCGATATCAGCTATGACTTCCCCGATTCTCATTGTAGATGATGATGAGGATATACTGGAGCTATTCAAGCTAATACTGGAAGATGAGGGATACGTAGTTGATACAGCGGTATGTGGCAGAGAAGCAATTGAAAAGGCATTAACAAACAGCTATTACCTTGCGTTACTAGATTTTGTCCTCCCAGATATCAAGGGAACCGAGATAGCCACTGAACTCTACATGAAAAAGAAGATTAGCAAGATTATTTTCATCACGGGTTATTCCCATATTTTCGACTTCATAGACCCTGTGATAAAGAAACAGTGTAATGTTCTATTGAAGCCGGTGTCTGGAGAAGCATTGGTTCGTTGTGTTCGGGATG
>CAYTVK010000134.1:0-6074 GCA_964441725.1 uncultured Candidatus Bathyarchaeia archaeon
AGAAGCCACGGAAAGAGGTACGGGGATGCAACAGAAGCGGCTCCATTCTTCAGGAGGGTCCCACAGGAGGATATAAGGGATATGAAGGTAGTGGGAGCCGACCACGTGGACCCTAGGGACTATGATGTAGCATTCAGCGCTTTGCCATCGGAGATCGCTAAGGTGCAGGAGGCAAAGTTCGCCAAACATATACCCGTCATCAGCACAGCTTCAGCCTACAGATATGAGCTAGATACACCAGTTCTGCTGCCCGATGTAAATCCTACTCATATAGAGATGATAAAGGAACAGCAGGAGAACAGGGGATGGAACGGTTACGTTGTGCCGGGTCCAAACTGCACCACCATCGGCCTAGTGACCACCTTGAAGCCACTGCTGGATACTTACGGTGTTGATGTTGTGAGCATGGTGAGTATGCAGAGTCTGTCAGGAGCAGGCGAGAAAGGGCTGAGAGCAAACTCAGAGTACCGTCTGAATGCGTTGAAGAACGTGATTCCACTGATTGAGGGAGAAGAGGGCAAGGTCATCAAGGAGACCAATAAAATACTTGGCAATATGGCTGAAGGCAGACTTGTTGATGCCTCGATAAATATCCACGCGACATGCACAAGGGTTGATGTTGAGATTGTTCACACTGAGGCAGTACACCTTGGATTAGGGAAGGAAGCATCCATCGATGATGTCCGCAAGACCCTCAACGGCTACAAGTCTGAGGCTCAGGAACTCAAGCTACCATCTGTAGCTGAACAGCCTATCATGGTTGTGGAGGAGGCGGATGGACCTCAGCCTAAGAGACATGGGGATTATCCTAAGATGGTGACTCTGGTGGGTAGGCTCAGGGAGAATCAGCTCTTTGAGAATGGTGTCAGCTATGTTTTGACTAGCGATAACCTTGAGAAGGGTGCTGGCGGTGGGGCTGTGTTATCCGCAGAGTATCTGAAGGTTAATGGTCTCATCTAATTTTTTAAACACATACAACTAGGACTGTCACCGCTTCAATCTGGTGACAGTTACAGCAGTGATATTGTGTTAGTCACTGAAACAAAGTTAGATTCTAAAATGTCTAAAAGAAACATCGAGATAAATCAACGCTTAAACGACATCAGGAAAGAGACAAGAGACCAATACCTCAAACTCATCAAAGTAGACCCAGAGACAATTAGAAAAATCGAGGACACAACACGCAAACAACACGACGAACTAATTGAACACCTGCTTCCAGTAATCCGTGAAATGGGCAAAAAAGAGGAAAAACAATACCACCTATCAGTCGAGAGGTACAACAAGTTACACCTTGAAGCAATCCAAATCCTCAGCGAACTACCCCAAATAGACCTGAGACTAAGATGACCTATCTGCTACTGTTTCCCATACACGCATGCAGAGTTCATTGAGAAAAAATGCATGGAGTCAATAATTATAGGAAACGCTGAGGCAAACTGCTGGGAAGGAGACACAGCGAAATCAGCCAAATTATACGTTGACGCGAAAGGCCCTGGCGTAGGCACCAGCAGGGGAGAGGTTAAAGCCCAATACAAATACACCTTTGAGCCGCCTAAGGACGGCATATATTGCATTGGTCCACATATTTTTCTCAACGGTCACTGGCTAGCGTGGAGCTGGGGTTCAGGCAGTACACCGCAAGATACGGGGGTGGCTTCTGTTAATGTCTCCATCAAGGTTCAGATAGATCAATTATCAGCCACAATCAAGACTCATGAAAAAACGGTTTTGGACATCACAAAACAAGCTGGAGCGAACGGACAATCCGGCTTCAGCTATAACTCCATAACCGATGGAGGCAGTAGCACTAAAGCCTATCTGATGGGAGGATATGATGCGGTTATCTTTGTGGATGTTACAGCCTCCGCAGATGTATTGAAGCATGGGAGAGCTATTGTTGATATGAAGACGAGCCCAAGCTTCGGCTGCAGGGTTGATGCAGTGTTCTATGGGCGCAGAAAATGCTATCCAATGATTGTGAAACTAGTAGATTACGTCGAGGCATTACAAATCTAACCCCCATTTTTTGATCATTTCTAATAACTCATCCAACAGTGTTAGATGCGAAACCTATGTCTGATCCAGTGTTAACCAGTAAACCCATGCTTGAACGCTTCAACCTTGAAGGCAGAGTCGCATTAGTCACGGGAGGAGGTCAAGGGATTGGCAGAGCCTTCGCCCACGCCCTCGGTGAGGCTGGTGCAGCAGTTGCTGTCGTTGACATTGTCGCTGATAGAGCTGAGAAGGTTGTCATGGAGCTTGAAGCAAAAAGCATTGACTCATTAGCTGTACAAACTGATGTCACTAAAATTGACGATGTTCAACGCATGGTTGACAAGGTGATTGATCACTGGGGAAAACTCACGATAGCAGTGAACAACGCAGGCATAGGTCAGTGGCATGACGCCGAAAAACTCAGCGAGCAAGAATGGACAAAGATCATGGATGTAAACCTGAAAGGCGTATTCCTCTGCGCGCAGGCTGAGGCACGTGTTATGCTGGATGTTGGGTATGGTAAAATCATCAACACCGCCTCAATGTCAGGAAGCATCGTCAACACACCTCAAAACCAGATGCCATACAATGTTAGTAAAGCAGGAGTAATTCACATGACGAAAAACTTGGCTGCCGAGTGGTCGCCAAGAGGGGTAAGGGTGAACTGTATCAGTCCGGGATACACAAGGACACAACTCGTTGAAGACTTGCTCAATACTCCCGTAGGTAAGGATATGATGCCTAAATGGATGAGCCTCACGCCAATGAAACGGATGGCTGAGGTGACCGACCTGCAGGGAGCAGTTGTTTATCTAGCATCTGAGGCAAGCGACTTCATGACTGGGCAGGATCTGGTCATTGACGGCGGCTACAGCGTCTGGTAATCTAGACCGCGGGAACCTTCTCCAAAGATTCACGCCATACTGGGCACTCGCTTTTTCTTATACTTGGCTCGAAGAATCCCAGCTCAGGACGCATAATACACTCGATATAGACATTACCCTGTCCTTTATTGACAACGCTACATGATCTGAATAAAATATTACCAACTATCTCCGCGTGGGGACAGTTTCTGCAAGTATTTTCAAATGTCATATCTTAAGCTCCTTGTATATGCTCTTCAACACCAATAACGCGTCCTCGACGCTGGAAGCCTCCCTGAACTCATCAGAGTCATTGTTAAGATAAAGGAAAGCATCATCCTCAGTATGCTTTCCCTGCAATCGATCAACGGAAACAAGCTCATCCGTGAACAGGTTAGTCTTGAAACTGAAATCATGCTCAGGAAGCACAACCAAATCAGGTGCCTCAGACAAATACGGTCCCTCGTAGAGTTCTTCTCTGCTATAGACCGCTTTTACCACGGGTCTTCCTCCAAATCTGATGCTCTTCAATAGTCCAGCCAACTGGTCGATGATACCGATTCGTTCAGATTGTTTCACGTCCCCACGGGGGAACCTGTTCACCGTGTTGAGGTAGATTTTATTCGTCTCTGCGAGGAAAGCCGTGGTGCCTTTCCTGACCGCATTGTAGTTTAGCTCCGGTTTATCATCGATTCTGAGGTATCCCTCTTCCTTAAGCAGAGTGTTCAGGTTGTACGCTGTGCCAGCTGTGTTCATTCCGTGGTCGCTGAGCATCATGATAGCTGTGTCTTCAGGCATCTGCTGGGTTAGTCTGTGTATTGATTCATCAATCTGGTTGAAGTACCTGTGGAATTGTTCATAGTACTCATTTTTCTTTTCCTGATACGCATCCCATAGATAGTGCCCAATTCGATCTGTGCCAGTGACCACGTAGAAACAGATGTCCCATTTCTTCTCCAGCTGTTTGGAGGCGAACTCTGTGCGTCTCTCTAAAGCGGTTGATAGGTCTGCTAGGAATCTATCTATATCCTTCTCGCTGATTGGTGCATTAACGTCCACCATATACTTTGAATCAACAAGTTCATCAGCTAGTTCGCTGGGATAGACTGCTTTCTCAAGTTGAGGTGAGACAAAACCTGAGACATGCACGCCGTTTAGCGCCTGCGGTGGATATGTGGCAGGGAGGTTGATTATTATGGTTCGTTTATCGTTGTTTCGCTGCCAGAAGGGCTGGGCTTTGAGTTTTACGCTATGATGATAGCTTACTGTGTATGATCCCGGAATGAAGTCTGTGAAGCCGTAGATCGCGTGTTCTCCGGGGTTTCTTGCTGTCATTATTCCGCTCCATGAGACGGCGCTGTTTGGTGGTAGGCTTGATTTTACTTGTTTGAGGTTTCCTTGTTTGATGAGCTCTCCGGTGTGGGGCATGGTGTCGTTGTTGGCTAGGGTTCGTAGTAGGTCGTATGGTACGCCGTCGAGTCCTATTATGGCTGCCTTCAACTAATACACCCAGATTTCATTATCACTACTATGTAGTAGTAAATAACTGTATTGGCCGTTTTATGGTAACCTACAATCCACGGTTTTTTAAACCCATAAAAAACACTACAATATGATAGAATTGAAAGAGTTAAGCCTCGTAACGACAGGAGACTCACTCATCACCCTCAAACAAAGCATCTACAGCGAACCACAATACACTCGCCTAGTCAACCTAATCCGCGGAGTAGACTGCGCATTCACCAACCTAGAGATGAACCTCCACGACTACGGATCAGAATGCTACCCTGCAGCCGAGTGCGGAGGAACCTATACCAGAGCAGAGCCCAAGATACTGGAAGACCTCCTATGGATGGGCTTCGATATATTCAGCACAGCAAACAACCACAGCCTCGATTATATGTACGGTGGCTTGATGGAGACCATCAAGCACCTGAAAGAGCTAGACGTTCCATATTCAGGAACCGGTATGAACCTCGCCGAGGCGCGTGCCCCATGCTACAGGGACACATCAAACGGCAGAGTTGCCTTAATAAGCGCATGCAGCACCTTCGCGAATTTCGGCAGAGCAGGGCATCAGCGTCGCGACATGAAAGGCAGACCGGGACTCAACCCACTACGATACATGAGCTGGTATGAGGCAAAAGCCGAGACCATTAAGAAGCTAAAACAACTGGAGGAGGAACTGAAACTACCAGAGGTGGAGCAAGTACCGGATGCATACTACTTCATGAAAACCAAGTACGTTGAAGGAGATAATCCGGGACTGCATACACAGGCCAACATCGAAGACAAAGAGGGAAACCTAGAGTCCATAAGAGACGCCTCCAAGCAGGCAGACTGGGTACTATTTACACTACACGCCCACGAGGGAAAACCTAATGACAGTGAACAGCCAGCTGAGTTTATCGAGGAGTTCGCGAGGGCAGCCATCGATGAAGGCGCTCACTGTTTCATAGGGCATGGTCATCACGCAATGCGTGGGATAGAGATCAGGAAAGGTAAACCAATTTTTTACAGTCTCGGGAACTTTATCTTCCAGAACGAGACCGTCTACAAGATGCCTGCTGATTTCTATGAGCGCTATGATATTGATCCATATGGTGGTGTGGTGTCTGACGCCTATGACGCAAGGCAGAAAGCCAAGACAAAACCGGGCGACTCTGACCACACATGGTTTACTGAGGACGAGAAATACTGGATGAGCGTCATGCCCCGCATGGAGTACAAGGGAGATGAGCTGAGTGAGCTATTGCTCTACCCTGTTGAGCTTGGGGTGGATAAGCCGCGCGGTCAGAGGGGTAGACCCATGTTGGCAGATGAGAAATTAGGTAAGAAGATACTTGGTGTCAGCAAGAAGCTCTCTGAGCCTTACGGGACAGAGATTAAGATAAAGGATAATGTAGGTATCGTTCAACTCTAACAAGTGTACCTCGTGTTTGTCCAGCAGCGGGACAACAAATACTTTTGAATAGCCGGCTTGATGAATAGCTGGGAATGGTGTTCGCCCGGTCCAACTGGCGATTCAGCTCACCATCCCCCATCTCACTCTTTTGCGATGTCTTTTATTCCATAAACCCGATCAATGTCTGTGAATATTTTGGAAATCAAAGCAGATATGGCGATTATCAACGGCAAAGTCATCACGGTTGACAAAGATGACAGCATCGTTGAGGCAGTAGCCATCAAAGGCAACCAAGTTGCAGCAACAGG
>CAYTVK010000135.1:0-6073 GCA_964441725.1 uncultured Candidatus Bathyarchaeia archaeon
AGCGAGTTTGAGGGTGATGATATTATTCTGGCCCACAGACTGAACAATGAACCACTACCTCAACCCCTCGGAGGACCCATGCGGCTCATCGTACCATATAAATACGCGTATAAGTCGATAATGTGGCTCAAGGACATTCATTTCAGCGAGAGAGATAAGCTGGGGTACTGGGAGCGTGAGGCTTATCATAATAACGCTGATCCTTGGCGAAGACAACGATACAGTTGATCAGCGTCTTTTCTTACTTAGGGGCGCTTCCGTTAGATTGATGCAAATGTTAAATCTCCTGTAAACCAATACTAATTCGATTATTATGGAGTATGATTACCTCATCAAAAATGCAACAATAGTAGAGGGAACCGGCAAGAAAGCCTACACTGGAAACCTCGGAGTAAAAGACGACAAAGTAGCTGCACTTGGTGATGTGAAAGGAGACGCTGTCAACACGATAGACGCCAAAGGGTTGACTGCTCTACCCGGTTTCATCGACGCTCACAGCCACGCAGACTGGGCTCTGCTCTGGTACCCCATGGCTCAGAGCCACATAATGCAGGGAATCACCACCTTCGTTGGTGGACAATGCGGTGGAAGCCCAGCCCCACTCGGGGATTACATTAGGATTCCGTGGCTGCTAAATGACCACCTCATGAAGTTTGATCCCTACAAGTACTATCCAAGGAAGCCATACTATCCGCTGGAGACGGTTAACGAGTGGATGATGGAGACCTACGGCTGGAATCTAGACTGGAAGACCATGGGAGATTACTTCAAGACAGTGGAGAAGACGGGTATCAGCATCAACTATGCACCGCTTGTTGGACACGGCACCATCAGAACCAAGGTCATGGGACTGGACTATCAGCGCCACAGCACAGCGGAGGAGCGAAGCCAGATGCATGAACTTATTCACGAAGCCATGAAGGAAGGCTGCATCGGCTTAAGCGCTGGATTAGACTATGATCCCGATGTCTACGCGAGCCACGACGAGATAGTGGAGTCCGTGGCTCAACTCAAGAAATATGGGACAGTCTACTGCCCCCACTGGAGACGCACAGGCAGAAGAAGAGGCATAGCAGCTGGGCATGTGCCAAACGAGAAAATCACCGCGCTGATGGAGTGCGTCGATGTCCATGAAAAGACCGGAGTCAGGCTGCACTACGCCCACCTCAGCACAGGTTGGCAGATCTACCCTGATGCACCTCAGGAGCTTGAGGAGGCAAACCTCAGAGTAACCATAGACATGATCACGAAAAACTGCAAAGACGATCTGGACATCACGTGGGACGCCATACCATTCCTCATCAGAGGCGGCTTCAGCGTCATGCCCTATCTCTGCAGCCTACTAGAGCCTTGGCTCAGAGAACTAGGCAGCCGAGAAGCGTTGGGCAAGTGGCTTGACGTACCCGACTTCAGGCAGGAGGTCTATGACGCTATCAGGTCTGGGAAGTGGTTTATCAGGGTAGCATATAATCCTAACACGAATCCTCACTGGGCGAAAAACATCACGGTAACCAAGAGCAAGGTGGATGGGATCAACGGGAAGAGTGTGCAGGAAGTAGCTGAGATGTGGAACATAGACCCGTGGGACGCATACTGTGACATCATCGTAAAAGACCCAGATACCAGAGGGGTAACAGGTACCATGACCTATAACCCAGCCTATGACCAGTATTATACTCATCCAAAGGGTATGGTCGGGCTTGATACCATGTTGAGTGACGAGAAGTATGAGCAAGAGAGCCCACCCTACAGCATTCCCGGCATCAACAGCTTCGCAGCCTACCCCATCTTCTATAACAAGTACGTGAAAGAGAAGAAGACCTTCACACTGGAGGAGGCTGTGCAGAAGACAAGCGTCATGGCTGCGAGGGTCCACAACCTAAAGGGACGAGGAAAACTGGAGACCGGAGGCTACGCGGACATAGTTCTCATGGACTTGCCTCACCTAAAAGTGACTGCTAACGAGGTGGAGCCCAGAAAGCACCCTAAGGGTATAAAATACGTTTTCGTGAACGGCGTGCCAGTTGTCAAGGAAGGCAAGCACACAGGGGCTCGATCAGGCAGAGTGCTGAAGCGGGTTTAGCCCTTTTTCCATTTTTTACATATTTTTTCCTAATAATTACCGTTTTTACTCTGATCCAGTTTTTCTTATTTAAAAAGAAAATCCTTTTAACTCTTTATTATGCTTACCTTAAGCACCAGCGTAAAACTAGATGAGGAATCTATATGGAGCGATCTAATACCGTTTTTATCGGAAGAAAGCCGGTTCTCAACTATGTACTCGCATGCATGACGTTGTTCAAGTCAGGCCACGAGGAGATAATCATCAAGGCCAGAGGACAAAGCATCAGCAGGGCTGTTGATGTTGTGGAGGTTCTTAAGAACAGGTTTATGCCCAAGGCTGAGGTGATCGATATACAGATCAACACCGAGACTCTGGAGAACGAGGACAGGGGACCTTCCAACGTAAGCACCATTGACATCACAGTCAAAGCTTAAATAAGACGATAGAGCATCCATGATTCCTTCGACGCGCCGGAGGACCTATAGACGTGCAGATACAGCTATGTGAATTCTGTCTGAAGAGCGGGATGCTCTGTAACAAGTGCCAGGCTAAGGTAGATTCCGGAGAAGTTAGTGATCAGTATATCGAGGTAGCAAAAATTCTGCTGGGTTTGGAAAACCAGTTCCAGTTTCTCCAGAAGGTGAGACTGGACAACGTACTGGATGCGGGGGGCTTCCTTGTCCTAGTAGTGGGCAAAGGAGACGCTGCGAAGATAAACTCAGACCCGAAGCTTACCCGTGATCTCGGAGACCAGTTCAATAAGCGTGTTCTGGTTATTGAGAACGGAGTAAAGGACAGGCAGTTCCTCGAGGATCTATTCGCGAACCAGCACATCATAACTATTAACATTATCTGGTTACCAGACGGAAGCACAGAAACCCGAGTTGTTTTACAGGGACGCGGTAATAGGCGTCTCAGTAAGAAGCGTCTGCAGGCACTCGTGAACGTCGCGAAGACTGTCCGTAAAATGGACCTTCGCGTAGAGTATGCCTACTGACCGCCAAACTTTTTATACCCTTTTCATGTTCAAGTGCGTAGCCAGTGAGTGGTGTCAAGGTATGTTTGACAGTAGAGTATACGTTATGGAAGCAGAGCATCATGTCGGTGAGACCGTTACCCTCGCTGGGTGGGTTAGCCGTACACGAGATTTGAAGAAGATTAGATTTATAGTTCTCAGGGACCGCACAGGCGAGATTCAGGTAGTTGTTAAACCAGAGATGATTGAGTTGTTTGAGCTACCTCTTGGTCGTGAGGACGTTATCGCTGTTAGGGGTATCCCTGTGAAGAGCGATGTTGCCAATGCGGGTATGGAGTTTATCCCGAACAGTATTGATGTGATTAATAAGAGCGAGCAGCCCCTGCCAGTTGATATACTGGAGAATAAGAAGAGCGACCTTGACACGCGTTTGAATTACAGGTTCCTCGACTTCAGGAGTCCCACCACTAACGCGATATTCACTATCCAGAACACGCTGATAACCACCTTCAGGGGCTACCTCAGCGGCGACGGTTACATGGAGTTTCAGCCCCCTTGCATCATAGGATCAGCCTCTGAGGGTGGAGCAGATCTATTTGCCATCCCCTACTTTGATAAGATGGCTTTCCTCGCTCAGAGTCCCCAGCTGTACAAGCAGATGTGTGCCATCAGCTTCGAGAAGGTATTCACTATCACCCCCATCTGGAGGGCTGAGAAGTTCAACACACCTACTCATCTGAACGAGGTGAGGCAGATGGATATTGAGCAGGCTTTCAGCAACGACGAGACAGTTATGGGGGTATTGGAGAAGGTGCTCACCCATATGCTCGGTGAGGCTAAGGAGAAGACCGCCGAGCAGCTTGAGTTACTGGGACGAGAACTCACAGTGCCAAAGCTGCCGTTGAGGCGGGTAACATACACTGAAGCGATAGAGCTCCTGCAGAACGCTGGTGAGACCATCCTGTGGGGAGACGACTTCTCCAAGACGCAGGAGAAGCTGCTCACGGAGCTCGTGGGAGATGAAGCCTTCTTCTTGAAGGACTGGCCTGGGTCTCAGAAGGCGTTCTACGCCATGCCGTACAATATGGAGAACGAGATAGACGCTAAGTATCTTGAGGAAACCTATGGGGATGTTGAGATGGGTGATAAGATTGTACGCGCCTTCGACTGCTTGTACAGTGGTATCGAGATCAGCAGCGGCACCATGCGTATTCATCTCCCTGAGCTGTTGGCTGAGAGGATTAAGTACAAGGGACTGAACCCAGACAACTTCGAGTACTACATCGGAGCATTCAGGTACGGTGCACCACCCCACGCGGGGTGGAGCATCGGCATGGAGCGCATCACCATGACGGTGACTGGTCAGGATAACATCCGCGAATGCTGCATGTTCCCCCGTGACAGAGACAGGCTGGTACCGTAATTGGCCAAGGACAGCCCCTTCACCTACAAGATGGTAATCGTGATGCGGACAGACCTCAACATGAGCGTCGGCAAGATGATTGCTCAAGCTTGTCACGCTGCTGTGGAGTGCAGCGAGGAGGCCAAGAGAACTCAGACAAAGCACTGGAGGAAGTGGAGGGATGAGGGAGCCAAGAAGGTTGTGCTGCAGGCTGATAGCCTTGAGGAGCTTGAGGAGCTCTCGAAGAAGGCTGAGTCTCTGAATATTACTAATGTCCTGATTCAGGACGCTGGGCACACCGAGGTTGCCCCAGGTACTACTACGTGTCTTGGTATTGGTCCTCATCAGGAGCAGTTCATCGATAAGGTGACGGGCAGGCTACCCTTACTCTGACCAATCAGTTTCTCTCATACGTATACTTCAATAACCCAGAAGGGGTGACTATCACAGAATGACAAAGCTACCGCCTCTTGACTTATCGCTCCCATACATTACTGATGGGCTGAGGGGCGTCGGTGGTAGAATCAAGGCTCGTCCGGAGGACTTTATGGTTGAGGAGGTGTCTCTTTACGAGCCTTCGGGTGTGGGAAGCCACCTATATGTTAATCTCACTAAGATTAATCAAACCACTAGGGATGTGCAACTACAATTAGCTGAGCTCTTCAATCTCAGACCACAAAACATAGGCACAGGGGGCCTCAAGGATAAGGACTCTGTCTCTACCCAGACCTTTAGCCTGCTCTTTGAGAGTAACGATGTCTCATCCAGTGAGGCTGTTGAAAACATTGAGGGCAGCCTCGACGTACGGGTGAACTGGGCTAAGTGGCACAGTAACAAGTTCAGAGCTGGACACATCATAGGAAACAGGTTCAAGGTAATTATTGCAGACATCCATATTCCGAGAAACCAAGCCCTCGCTGACACAAGACGCATCGCTGACATGATTCACAGACGCGGGTTACCGAACTACTATGGTGAGCAGCGGACGGGTAAACACGGTAAGAATGTGCAGGCTGGCTGGGAGATACTGAACGGGGGGAAGAGGCTTGCAGACAGGTGGCTGAGCAAGCTTCTCGTCGCTGGGTATCAGAGCTATCTGTGTAACAGGTATCTCTCTGAAAGGGTTCGACGGGGCTTATTTGATACTCTGTTGCTCGGTGATGTAGCCAAGAAACATGATACAGGGGGCATCTTCTGGGTGAATGATGTCGAGGTGGAGCAGCCACGATATGTTGCTCAGGAGATCAGCTTCACAGCCCCCATGTATGGTTTTCAGATGTCCCAGGCAACAGGAGAAGCAGGGGAATTAGAAGCACTGATTCTTGAGGAGTCCGAGATGTCACTGAAGACGTTTAAACGGATGAAGGTGAAGGGCACCCGCCGCTTGGGGAGATTAACGCCACGGATCGATGTGGCTGAGGTGCCCCGCGGCCTCATGCTCTCATTCACTCTGCATAAAGGGGGTTTCGCCACAACGCTTCTGAGGGAGTTTATGAAGAATGAACCCGGTGGCTAACTGATTTTATCCGTTAAATAATCGTTACCACACCGGGTTTTTGTCATCGTTTGACCGTCACCCTATCGCTTTTTGTCACTATTCGGGACATGATCTGGGCTGTTCTGGGGCTGG
>CAYTVK010000136.1:0-6067 GCA_964441725.1 uncultured Candidatus Bathyarchaeia archaeon
GTATCTTTCGGCGCTCTGTTTGCGACTCGCTGAGGGTTTGTAGTTTTTTACGAACTCAAACTTGTCCTTAACTTCTCTGATATATTTGGTGTGTTCTCCGCCCTGGAATATCTTTACAACGAACCAGCCGTTTTCCTTCAGAAGTTTATCACATATTTTCAGAGCTATTCTGGCTAAGTGGATCTGCCTGAACTGGTCCACATCCCACTCACCGATAACATCAGGCGCCATATCAGACAATATAACATCCGCTTTACCATCGAAGAAATCCAGAATCTCCTGCTGAACATCAACCTCCCTTACATCACCCACGATAGTCACGATGTTATCAGCATAAATCGGCTCGATGAGCTTAAGATCAACACCCAGAACAAGACCATCATGATCATCCACGTACTCGCTTGCAACCTGCAGCCATCCACCTGGGGCTGCGCCCAAGTCGAGGACAAAGTTTGCGTGGTCGAATATACCGAACTTTTCATGAATCTGTTTGAGTTTATAGGACGCCCTGCTCCTGTAGCCCTCTTCCTTGGCCTTGTTGTAGTAGTGTTCGTCTTTTCTTTCATGTATCCAGCGGTTGGACATATTCAGGGGCACTATTGTTTGGTCGTTAATGAAGATTTACCCTATTCTGGATAATGTTACGTTGATTTTCATAAACGGTTCTTGAATGAATTAATATCTCATCTAGGATACAGATTCCCATGGTTCTTGATTTTAAGAGGCTGCGTGAAGAGATTATTGATCGATTCGAGGGAAATATTCAGGCTCATTGGGATAAGGATGTTGATTATATTCTTGATGACATTGGAGACTGCTTTTTCTCCATGTCCGAGGCGGAGATAATCTATCCATCCAGAGATGAGCTGAGACTGAGATTCATAAAATATCTGGACAACACAACCTTCACAGAGTACTCTAGCTTGATGAAGCCTGATATCGGGTTCAGCGATGATGGATCAACTGCATGGGGTAGCTTCAAGGTAAAGGTGAATGGAGAGACAGTTAATGAGAATGGATCAAAGGAAAAGCTTGACTTTGTCTGCGCTTGGCTGTGACTGTTCAAACGAGTAGGCAATCGCTGGATGAGGATAGGTGAGGTCTCCACATGGAAGTAAGTTATCTGTTTATTTAGCGCCAATACAAATTCTTCATTATTCTGTGATAGAAATGAGTAAGACAATGGAAAACTTGGCAACAGCCTTCGCAGGTGAGAGCCAAGCAAACAGAAAATACCTCGCATTCGCAAAGAAAGCCGAGGAAGATGGATACCCCCAGATCGCCAAACTATTCATGGCAGCCGCGGCAGCCGAGACAGTACACGCCCACAACCATCTACGAATCATGGGCGGCATCCACAGCACAAAGGAAAACATCCTCGAAGCCATCAACGGCGAGACCTACGAGTTCAAACAAATGTACCCCGGCTTCCTCGACGTAGCTGCCGAGGAAGGCGAGAATCAGGCGTCTTGGAGCTTCAACGTCGCAAACGAGGTGGAGAAGATACACGCAGGATTATACCAGAAGGCATCATCCGCGCTCAAGAAAGACTCAGACCTGGAGAAAGTCGAGTACTATGTCTGCAGCGTCTGCGGAAACACCGTTGAGGGTCATCCACCTGACAAGTGCCCCATCTGTAACGCCAGCGCGAAATCCTTTAAGAAAGTGGAGTAATCCACAACTATTTTTTAAACTGTTTTAATATCTCAACTAATTCAGACACGGATGCATCCGTCTTCAAGCCCCTTGGATCATAGTGAACCCTCGCAGCCCTGAAGCCAGCTGATTTAACCGCATCAAACACTTCTTCGGTTGGAAGCGACTTCACCCCCACTTTCTTGCAGAGCATATCGATGACGAAGAATCCCACCGGGTAACCGTGCTCGCCTTGTACTAGGTGAATGATCTCCTCAGTCTGGGAGTCCCTCAGATAAGGCAGGTTCTCTAAATCATTCATCATCCCCCCCACGTATTCTAGGTCAGAGAGTTCACCAAGCCAGAGAGAGCCACCCACCTTCATGGTCTCACCGCAGCCGCACTGGATCTCCACGTTATCTTTTGAGGTCTCCCTATGCATACAAGACGGACAGTACTTGATGTAACCCATCTGTTCCAATCCGCTGTCTGCTCGCCGCGCCCCTCTATCGATCCTGTAGTAGGCTCTGACGTAGTGGTCGGCGTAGTAGCTGAATAGGGGCTTTGCGCCATACTCGTATACAGCTGAGTGTCTGATCATGGCGCCTGTCATCAACCTGAGCGCTGTCTCGTGGCAGAAATCGTTGTTGATGGGCCAGCCACCGTATTTCCTTAGACACGCTTGTTTGTTGACTCCGCATAGGGGAGCCATGTCCGTGGCCGTTAATGCGATGACTCCGTGGTTTTTCGTCGCCATTATAGCCGCGTCGATGAATGTGGACGGTGAGCCATATGGATCGATGTCTACGTAGTCAAATCTTCCCCGAGGATAGCTGTGAATTGAAAGCAGCAGACTCGCGTCCAATTCCCGTAGGTCAACTTTATCGGCGAGGCCGTTGAGTTGAGCGTTTTCACGTGCAAGCCTCAGGGCGGAGGGGTTCAAATCCCCCAGCGTAAGGCTCTCGATCTCATGAGTCTCCAGCAGGAGCCTGATTCCCCTCACACCGCTTCCAGTCATGGGTTCGCATACCGTGATGGGGTGGCTGGTCTTTCCCTGATATGCGCGCAGCATCAAGACAGCGGTATCTCTGTTTGTCTTCATCACGGGGTTATAGAATACTGGCGCCATGCTCCGAAGATGCTGTATGGGCTCCCCTGAGTCCATATCTAGCTTGGGTACGACTAGTTTGGCTTTCCCCTCTTTGATTATCTCTGTCGGGTACCCGTGGCTCATGGCGGTGAAAAACGGGGGAAGCTATTTCAGGATTGCGTCTGCGTCGATCCCGAGCTCCTCGCAGAGTGCCAGGATCTCGCTCCAAGTGGTCTCGGGTAACTCGATCCCCTCCTTGAGGCGCTTCTCCTTGGTCTCCTGTTCAGGCATGCCGGGAACCATCACCCGTTTACCCCCCAAAGCGGGCCAGTTCTTCACTTGCTCAAGCAACGTGTCCGTGTTTTTCATGAACTCATCGAGCCCGATGAAGGCGTCAGGGTTGACTGCCATCATGAATATGCCGTTGGGGGAAGGCGGAAGCTCTACCCCAGATGGTCCGACCCTTGAACCTGTTAATACGGCTCCAAGCAGTTCACAGACCATCTGCAATCCATATCCCTTGTATTCGCCGAAAGGCAGTAGCCAGCCGCCCTGCTTCAAGATGTTGGGATCATCGTTTACTCTGCCATACTGGTCTTTGGTCCAGTGGGTGGGAATCTTGGCGCCTTTGGCGCTCGCTACGCTGAGTTTTCCAGCAGCCACCACGCTTGTAGCGTAGTCTACTAGGAACGGTGTGTCTCCGCCTGTTGGCACTGATGCGCTGTATGGGTTAGTACCAAATGTTTTCCCCAAGCCATTGTAGACAGAGACTATTGGGTTCCCCACGTTCACGTAGAATGTGGCGATAATCCCCTGCTTGGCTGCCCAACTTGTGTAATAACCGATCCTGCCAATGTGGTTGCAGTTATAGGCCCCGACAGCGGCCACCATGTTTTCTTTCGCCTTATCCACCGCGGTTTGGACGAGTTTTCTGGCGGTTATCTGCCCAAAAGTCCATTTACCATCAATAAAGGCAGTTCCCGGAGTCTCCTTCACGATCTCCGGTTCCTCGTTCACCTTCAAATACCCCTGCTTTATCCTGTCACTGTACCTAGTATAGTAGTAAACCCCATGACTGTCATGACCTGTTAGGTTTGCCTCCACGAGGGTTTCAACGAGGAATGTCGCCTTTTCGAGGCTCGCTCCCTGTTTTGTGAATATCTCGATGCCTAGTTCAGTTATCTTATCGGCTTGGACCTTAATCATAAAGAAAGAACCCCGCTTTGGGGATAAAAAATGTGGTATTATATTTTCTTGGCGATGCCTTCTACGAAGTTGTGGATGTCTTCCTCTTCGATGCCGTAGTGGGTTACAAGTCTGGTTCCTGTCCCGTGGCCGCGGCTCTTCCAGCCCATATCTGCGCATGCCTTGTTCCAGTCCTCCGCTGTCCACCCGATGGGGCTGAAGTCAACGTAACCCATGTTGGTCTGGACATCGTTCACTACCTTGATGCCCAGCTTGCTCAGGCCAGCTGCGAGAATCTTGGCATTCTCATGGTCATCAGCCAACCTGTCAACCATCTTGGTTAAGGCGATCAAGCCAGGCGCAGCTATTATACCGGCCTGCCTCATTCCGCCTCCAAGCATCTTGCGGTATTTCCGGGCTCTCTTCATGATATCCTCGGGTCCGACGACTAGAGAACCCACAGGGGCCGCGAGTCCTTTGCTAAGGCATATCTGGATGGTGTCAGTGTACTGTGCCAGTTCCTTTACATCAACGTTGAGCGCCACCGCTGCGTTGAAGATTCTTGCACCGTCGAGGTGAACCCCCAAGCCATGCTCTTTGGCCACATCGTAGTTGGACTTCATCTGCTTCGGAGTCAGCGCGATTCCGCCTGCGCTGTTGTGGGTGTTCTCAATGCATAGAAGAGTCGTGCGGGGGTAGTGTATGTTATCGGCCCTGATGGCTGCGACTATGTCAACGGGGTTCATATAGCCCTTATCGCCGGGAATGGTTCTTGCCATGAGTTGCCCCATTACGGCTAAGCCGCCTACCTCATTTACGTAGATGTGGCTGCTTTGTTCTAGTATTATCTCATCGCCTCTCTGGGTGTGGGCTAGTACGGATACGGCGTTTCCCTGTGTGCCGCTTGTTACGAACAACGCAGCTTCCTTGTCGAATACCTCGCAGGCTGTGGCTTCAAGCTCGTTTACGGTGGGGTCGTCGCTATAAACGTCGTCACCTACCTTGGCCTTGTAGGATGCTTCCCTCATCTCGGGGCTGGGCCATGTGACAGTATCGCTTCTGAAATCTAGGTTCTTTTCTACCAAGCTAATCGAGGAAATGATGGGGCGTATGTTGCTTAAGTCATTTTTCAGCACATATATTTCGGTAAAATTCAAGAAAGAATATACAAGTTACATGAGATACTGCATGTGCATCCGTATTACTTGTAACCTCTTAATACTCAATCAACTCAATACATGTTTGGTGATCATAAATATCAATAAATGATTTTGCACAGACTCCACAACCACCTTATTATGCAGTCGTTTTTGCATCTCTACGAGCCATAGGCGACGATGGTTACAACGAAATGTCTGAAAAAACCCAGAAACTCAACGAAGAGTTGAATAAAAATTAATTCATATAATGTGTGTAGTTAGAACGATAAATCGTCTGGGGCATCTTATAATGCTGGAAATTCAATCATTGTTGCAGGAAATTGGTTTTTTCTGAGGATTTGAGTTATTGGCTATTGAGTTGTCTGAACCGAAAATATGAGTAAATAATCACATAGAATCCAGAAAACATTACTGGTAATACAGCCAGAATTAAGGCTAGCCAACCACTGAAAAATACCCCAAATAAAGCTAATACGCCACAGATTTTGAAGAGCTTACCACCAAGACGATGAGTATCATCCCAAACTTGCTGGCTACTCAAAGTCCAAGGAGTTCTAATCCCTAAAAACCAGTTCATCTCCACAGTTCCAAGTATTTCGCCTATCCCATAGAACGTGACACCAAGCATGGGAACGAGTAAACGCATTAAATCAAACCGATAGCCAAGGTTCCATGCAACAGACAAACCAAATACATACGTCATATAGAAAGTGAAAACCGTGATAAACCACATATAGGCATCTCTGAGTTTCTCTGTGACTCCCTTTGGGTCTATCCTCGGTAACACTAGGAAAAGAGGTACTAACACAGTTTCCATTGCTGGTATTAGAAACAATCCTAATAGTTTTGAACCGTAACCATTCGCCTCCCCATGGATGTCCCAGTGAATCGCGATACTATCAGGCATCGATGGATACAGATAGATAGCTACTAGGAACTGAATTAAAATCAGAATAAAAGCTATTGATACGGATTTTCTCATCCAATCATCAATGAG
>CAYTVK010000137.1:0-6012 GCA_964441725.1 uncultured Candidatus Bathyarchaeia archaeon
CTGCTCGTATTCTTTCTTCGTCTTGGCTCATGTTATGATGTGGTCGGGGGAGTCGATTTATAGTTTGACTCCGTTTCTTGACCGGGAATCAGCTATTTTCTGTTGTTCAGCTGTTTCAGTAGAAGGAAGCTGAAGTTGAATGCGCATAGGTGAAGGATGGATCATGAATATATCTTTCAGTGAGGAAACATGATTTTCACTATGGAACGACGATTCTACTGGGTTCTAGGGTCTGCTGCATCGATCTTCTTCACTGTAGCAGTAGCAGTACTGGGAACGTTGAAGCCGGGTTACAGCCACATCTATAATACTATCAGCGAACTCGGTGAGACAGGGTCAGTCGTAGCCAAGCCAGCGGCGCTGGTTTTTATCGTGACGGGCATCATGATCACCTTATTCGGGTACGGGCTCCAGACGAGGCTCAGGAGAAGAGATGGAGCAACCATGACAGGTGTTCTCGTAATGCTTTACGGGGTTCTGGATTTCATGGGTTCAGGGATTTTCCCAGTAGAGGCAGGGGGGGCAGCCTCAACCCTTGTCTCAACGATCCATGTTTACGCTACACTCGTTGGGGAGTTCGCTGCTCTCGGGATGCCAATCTGGTTTCTGAAGGATACAGAGGGCGATGAGAGGTGGGGGAGGCTTAGAAGATTCAGCGGGATTGTCTTCTGGGTTAGCTTACCGCTTGTGGGTTTTCTCGGCTACTGTATCTTGGGGCATACGCCGGGGCAGATAGATACACCCATTGGTTTAGCGCAGAGACTGCTTGTGGGTTTATTCTTGATCTGGATAATGGTTACAGCCTACAGCTTGAAGTCTGAAACCTGATTCTGATTTAATATTTCATGTATACAGGCTCCTTCCATACGCTTCACTGAATCAAAAAGCTACATACCGTGGCTAAGTAGGAGCATTCGATGATGCTTAAATCAAAAAAGGGCAACGAAAACACGGTAAAAATGACTGAAACTCAAACGCCGCTCCAAAGATTCGAGGAACAGACCAGAAAAACCTATGAGAGGACAAAAGAGAGCATAAAAAATCTGCTCGACAAGATGCGTACCTCTAAGCTTGGTCTGGATGAGTCTGAAAAGGAATCCGAGGCATCTGAAGGGGACGAATGGTAAGAAATCCCTCGATGAGTAACGAAAATTAATCATACTATTTTTAAACTATAATGTCGTTGTAGGCGTACCTCAAAGGAGAGAAACAAACATGGGGTATCGCTTTGTCAGGCCCCCAAAAGAGGGGCAATAAGAAATGGGGTATCATATTCTCAGGTAACCCCAACGATTTTCCAGTAAAACAGACCATCAAGGTCCAGCGCATCTGGGAGGCAGCAAAAAATGACTAAAACCACAGGCAGTAAAGCATACATCAAAGCCCTCGAAAACGAGGGAGTAACCCACATCTTCGGAATAACAGGAGCAGCACTCATACCGATATGCGACGACCTCCTAGACAGCAACATAAGATACGTGCCAGGAGTCCATGAGCAGGGTTCAGCCCACATGGCAGACGGTTACGCACGAGTATCAGGGAAACCCGGAGTAGTCCAAGTGACCAGCGGGCCAGGAGCCACCAACATAGTTACAGGTGTGGCCACGGCTCAGTTGGACTCATCGCCGCTTGTAGCCTTCACGGGTCAGGTGCCCATGAGTATGGTTGGTACCGACGCCTTTCAGGAGGTTGATATAATCGGCGTCACCGCGAGCATCACAAAGTGGAATTATCAGGTGAGAGACCCGGCTAAGATTCCGTGGGCTGTAAAGGCAGGCATGTACATCAGCAACACGGGGCGTAAGGGAGCAGTCGTGATTGACATCCCCAAGAACGTTACAACAGAAGAGGCTGAGTTCGACTACGATGTCAAGCTGAAGTTCGAGGGATACAATCCCGTGATGGATCCTGAACCAAGAGAGCTAGACATAGCCGTCAAGGTTCTCATGGACGCAAAGAAGCCAGTGATCCTTGCAGGCGGCGGCGTCATCGCGTCTGGAGCAGGTAAAGAATTGATTGAATTAGCCGAGTTACTTATGGCGCCTACAGCAACAAGCTTGATGGGCAAGGGAGCTATACCGAGCAATCATCCGCTGAGTCTGGGTCTGTGTGGTATGCATGGGAGGCATGAGGCGAACTATATGGTGCCTGATGCCGATGTGCTGCTTGTGGTGGGTTCAAGGTTCAGCGACAGAACCACGGGCTCCCTAGCTGGCTTCGCGCCAAACGCCAAGATAGTGCACATAGATATCGACAGGAGCGAGGTGGATAAAAACGTGGACAGCATCACCCGTGTGATAGGTGACGCTGGTTTCGCTATGCGTGGATTAATCAAACGCATAAAGGCTCAGAGGATAACCCCAAACGGCTGGTACAAGCACATAGATGACCTCAAGGAGTACTGCGAGCCATACGACTACGGTACAGGAATCAGCACCCCCAACATAATGAAGAGCATCAGAGAGGCTCTTCCAAGCGACGCCATAGTCACCACTGATGTGGGCCAGCACCAGATGTTCGCAGCCCTGCACTATGATGTGTATGAGCCGGGGACATTCCTCACAAGCGGAGGACTCGGCACCATGGGCTGGGGTGTCCCAGCAGCCATCGGAGCCAAAGCGGCGAAGCCTGATCGTAATGTCTTGGCGATCTGCGGTGACGGCGGCTTCCATATGACCGAGAATAATCTGACGGTTGCGGTTGACGAGGATTTCCCCATAGTGGTCGTGGTGCTGAACAACAGGTTGCTCGGCATGGTGGCTCAGTGGCAGCGTCTATTCATGAATGGTAGGCTCTCGGCTGTTAACAGAGACTATACAGTGGACTACACTGAGCTATCAAAGACCTATGGTGCCCATGGCGTGAAGACGGAGACCATGGATGAGTTTAACTCGGAGCTACGTAGAGCCGTTGCAGCAGACTACACCACTGTGATTGAGGTTCCCATTGACCCCAATGAGAATGTGTATCCCATGATTCCGCCGGGGATGGGTTTAAAGGACATATTGACGGATGATTGATCATGAGTCTTAACGTTATCAGTTTCCTGGTGGAGAACAAGCCCGGTGTCTTGTTCAACATCAGCAACACCATCAGGCGTAAGAACTTCAACATTCACAGCATCACGGCTATCGCAGGTGAGCACGAGGATACCACGAGGATCACCATCACTAGCAGGGCTGATGCTCATGAGATCGATAAGCTTGTGGAGCAGATGGCGAAGATGGTGGATATAATCAGGGTGAAGCGTCTGGACCCGTTGAGGACTATTCAGCGGGATATGGCTCTTGTGAAGCTGCACACGGCGGACCCTATGGCTCAGGAGGAGGCCCTTGAGATTATTAACAAGTATAAGGGGCTGATATTGGACATCAAGCCGGATACTGTTATCGCCCAGATCACTGGCTCGGTCAACGAGGTTACTGATTTCCAGAGAGATGTCAGCCACATCGGTGTAATAGAGTCTGCACGCACGGGTATCACAGCCATAGAGAAGGGCTGGGTTACCCTCATGGAGAAATAGGCTTTTTTTTAATCAATTAATATTTTAATCTCCGACTCGTTACGCATATGACTGGATATGTGTCAACTCGCTGCGTATATCGGTGATAGGTCCGTCGCTCCGTTATTGATGGATGCGTTACGGCTTCAGGAAGGTTATTTTGGTGGACAGGCAACAGGTTTAGGGGTTCTCGATAATGGGGTTCTTAGTGTGGTTAAGGAACCCGGTTCAGTGGATCACGTGATCGCTAACAGCAATATCTTGAGCTTAACAGGGACCACTGGTATCGCTCATAGTCGGCTCAACCCGACGAGTATCACAGATGAACGTTACAACAGGACGAAGAACGCTCACCCGTTTACTAACACAGATAACACCATTGCGTTGATGCATAACGGTGTAATCACTAACTATAAGCAATACTGGACTGAACTAGCGAAGAAATACACATTCAAGGGATACAATGAGGACATCAACTACATCACAGACAGTGAGGTAGCAGTCCACATGATAGACCAGATGATCTCGAGTGGAAAGAAACTGGAGAATGCAGTGAGGGAGACTGCAAACCAGCTGACTGGCATGGTGATTCTTGGGGTTATCAGTATCCATGAGCCTGAGACCATTTACTTCTCCAACTGGATTCAGGCATGCACACTGGCAGTGGGAAAAGACGAGACCATGCTCTGCAGCAGTCCTCTAGGTTTCGGGAAAGTAGCGGAGGACTTTGACATATTCACTGCGCCGCGAAACAGCTTCATCAAGATGAACCGCGATGGTTTTGAGATAAGCAGACTTGATACGACTAGAAATGCACCGGATACTCCCGTGGATCGTATGGGTTTCCGCGATGAGGTGATCCATGTGCTAGGTGGATGCGGTAAACAGACTTGTCTTGAGCTGCTCTTAAAGCTGAATGAGGTTGGGGGTGAGAAACTCTTCGGCGTCAGCCTCGGGGAGTGGAAGGAACTTCAGCGCATCGGGTGGGGAGACCAGAACCAGATAATGGATAACCTGAACCTCATGGTAGAGGAAGGCTTAATCAGCAGAACCATTGAGCAGCGCCACGAGGGAGGAATTGTGGTCCCCAGAGTGGTATGGTCTCTGCCATGATCATGAAGAATAAAATACTGCTTTAATTGCCCGATTACTCTACCAGTTTTTTACTAGGATAGCAATCGAAAACAAGCTATTCCAAGGCCGTTTAAATAAAAAGGGGTTTGATTTCCGTTGTGTTACGTTACCCCCCCCCTTTTTCAAGTGTATTTGATTCTACCCTCAACAACCAGTACACTGCGTCCAATCAGGGTAACTCTGTCGTCTCTATCCTCAACGATTATCGTGCCTCCACGCTTCGAAGCCTGATAGGCTCTCATACGCTTCTTGCCCAATAGTTTCCCCCAGTAAGGCGTCAAAACGGTGTGATTTGAGCCAGTGACAGGGTCCTCGTTTACACCCATCAGTGGCGCGAAGTGTCGTGAGACGAAATCGTAGTCATCGAATCCGGGTGATGTGATCATTACTCCTCTCCAGCCCAGCGGGTTTTCAGCGTCCTTCAAAGCATTGAAATCTGGTTCAACGGACCTCAATGTCTCGTAGTCTTCGAGATGGACCATGAGCTTCTGGTTGCCGGGGCTGTACTGGACGCTAACCCACGTGTCGACGCCCAGTGCATCCAACATCTGATCAAACGCCTCAACGGACTCAGGGGGGTTTGAAGGAAAATCCATCAATACGCCCTCCGGGGTGTTCTCAGCGTACAGGGAACCTGCGAGGGTATCAAACCTTATCCGTTTCTCCTCGACTCCGAGATGAGAAAACAGCAGATGAGCAGCAGCCAGCGTGGCGTGGCCACAGAGGGGAACCTCGCGGAGAGGTGTAAACCATCTAAGATGATATACGCCGGGTTCTTTCTCGGCCATGAACGCTGTCTCGCTGAGGTTCATCTCGCTGCTGATGGCGAGATATAGCTGAGTATTCAGGTCTGTTGGCATGATGCAGATGGCTGCGGGGTTTCCTCGAAAAGGCTCTGAGGTGAAGGCGTCTATCTGATAGAAGGGGACCCAATTCTCCATACGTTTTGAGTTGCCTTAGTTCTATTTGGTGTTATCTAATAGCCAAATAAGGAGGGGTAGCCCATGATGTCGTTTTTGATGCCTTTCCTTGCCTTCAATGCGTCTATGGCCTCTGGGCATCAGTTAACTTGTATGTAGAGCATGTTCCCGTCCAGCATCTGCGCTATCTCAAGCCTGTGATAGCTTCTGATGCCTCTCTCACCAGTTACCCCATCGAAAATCATTGTCATGGTTTATTCTCATCGATTATGTGATAAAAGATAAACGAGAGAATACTGGTACAGGTGTGGATTTGGAGACCAGAACCTTCTGCGGTAAGATGTGCGGAGCCTCATGCGGCATCATAGTAACAACCATGGACGGAAAGATCACAGGCATCAGAGGAGACCCAGATTATCCACCCACACATGGCTACATATGCGCCAAGGGAAGAGC
>CAYTVK010000138.1:0-6008 GCA_964441725.1 uncultured Candidatus Bathyarchaeia archaeon
CACATACGAGTTCATCAAGGAATTGAAAAATGCGGTTCCCACCTCGTTGAGCGCTCACGCCCACAACGATATGGGTCAAGCGGTTGCATCAAGCCTTGCAGCTGTTGAGGCTGGGGCTGAGCAGATTCATGTCTGCGTCAACGGACTCGGTGAACGAGCTGGAAACACAAGCCTAGAGCAAGTAGCTGTAGCACTACTGGCACAATACGGTGTGCAGACGGGGCTCAACTACAAGAAGATAGCAGAGACAAGCAGACTGGTAGAGCATCTGAGCGGAGTCTATCTACCCCCCAACACGCCGATAGTGGGTGATAATGCATTCTCACATGAGGCAGGTATACACGTCCACGGAGTACTTGGGCACAGGGGCAACTACGAGGTCATCAACGCTGAGTTTGTCGGAAAGAAATCGAGAATCGCAGCAGGCAAACACGCTGGACGCCACGGCGTCTTCAAGATGGTTCAAGACATGGGCTTCGAGCCAACCGAGGACCAGTTGAAGACCATTGCAAGTAGAGTGAAGACAATCGGTGATACAGGCAAGGTGCTGACAGACAGTGATCTGTACGCCATCGCAAAAGACGTCATGAATATTCGGATCGAGGACAGGGTCAAACTACAGCAGCTACTGGTTGTCACTGGAAACACAATCACACCAACCTCAAGCGTGACACTGCTGGTAGACGGAAAACCCATGACAGGCAGCGGAGTAGGAAACGGACCCATAGACTCAGCTGTAAACGCCATCAGGAACGTCGTAGGCGGATTCACAGACATTACACTGGAGAAGTTCATGATGAAAGCCATCACAGGCGGAACAGACGCGGTTGCAGATGTAACAGTAGGAGTCAGACACGGCGACAGGATCATCACAGCAAGCAGCGTCCATGGCGACACCGTTATGGCTAGCGTAGAGGCAATACTCAAAGGAATGAACAGGCTCTTAGACAAGAAGGAAACAGAATGAGCACAATAGCCCAAAAAATATTAGCAAAACACTCAGGAAAAGAGACCGCAAAACCCGGAGAAATAGTAAAGGCAAAGATAGACTTCGCCTTCATGCCAGCCCTCACAGCTGCGCTGGCTTTCTACGCCATGTACGACATGGACATAAAGGAGGTCTTTGACCCCGACAAGGTCACTATATTATGTGACCACATCGCTCCAGCTACCAGCATCACAAACGCGACACTGCACAAGGAATGCAGGAGGATCGCTAAGGAACAGAGTCTCAAATACTTCTACGATATCAACAGCGGCGTCTGCCATCAGATCATACCAGAACACGGACACGTTTATCCCGGTATGCTACTGGTAGGCGCAGACAGCCACACATGCACCCACGGGGCATTCGGAGCATTCGCCACAGGCATAGGCAGCACAGACATGGGAGCGGCCATAGGCACAGGAAAGCTATGGTTCAAGGTTCCTGAAACCATCAAGGTTCAAGCTGAGGGCTCACTACAGAGGCGGGTCATGAGCAAGGATGTAATACTGAAGGCAGCGAAGGAGCTTGGAGCTGATGGCGCAACATACTGTGCATTAGAGTTCAGGGGCTCAACCATAGGCGAGATGAGCATTGGAGCAAGGATGACTCTATGCAACATGGCGATAGAGCTGGGGGGAAAGGCTGGCATCTGTGAACCAGATGACAAGACCTTCAAGTTCCTTGAGGAAAGAGTAAAGCACGATTATCAGCCAGTCTACTCCGATAAAGACGCAGTCTATAAGCAGACAGTGAAGATCGATGGAGCCAAGCTGGAGCCGCAGGTAGCCTGCCCACATGCAGTGGATAACGTGAAACCAGTGGGAGAAGTAGCGGGAACAGCTGTAAATCAAGTATTCATAGGCTCATGCACCAATGGTAGACTCGAAGACATGCAGGCTGCCGCCGAGATACTCAAAGGCGAGAAGATAAGCAAAGACGTCAGGGTGATAGCTACCCCTGCTAGCCCAGAGGTGTACAAGGCCGCTAACGCCGACGGTATCATCACAACGCTGATGGATGCAGGTGCAGTGGTCTGCAACCCAAGCTGCAGCGTATGTTTCGGGGGAAACCACGGCATACTGGCACCTGGAGAAGTGGGTCTCAGCACAAGTAACAGAAACTTCAGAGGCAGACAGGGAAGCACGGAATCATTCGTATACCTGTGCAGTCCAGCTACAGCCGCTGCAAGTGCTCTGTACGGGGTCATCACCGACCCGAGGAGGGTCTAAACATGATCAAGGGAAAAGCATGGAACTACGGCGACGATGTCAACACGGACTTCATATTACCGGGAATATATCTCGAACTCACAGACCCAAAAGAGATAGCGAAACACGCCATGGAGGGCATTGATAGAGAGTTCGTGAAGAAGGTACAACCCGGAGATGTGATCATCGGTGGACGCAACTTCGGACTGGGAAGCAGTCGAGAGCAGGCACCCATCGCGTTAAAGTATGCCGGTGTGTCCGCGGTTATCGCTGAAGGATACGCGCGTATCTTCTACAGGAACGCAGCTAATCTGGGATTACCTGCATTGGAGTGTCCAAATGTGAGTAAAGAGATCAAGACAGGAGACACCGTTGAGATCGATATATCTGCTGGAAAGATCATCGTTAACGGCGAGAAAGAGCTTGAGTTTGTACCCGTCCCAGAGTTCATGATGAAGATCCTTGAGGTCGGTGGACTCAGGGAGTACATCAAGCAGAACCGCGACAAGTGGTAGTTCTAGCCTACCCATATTATTATAATTCTATTTTTTCTTAATCAACCCTATGACATGTTATTTCAGACACATGGGGGAAATATTCTCCAAAATAGGCGTTGAGGTCACAAAGGAGAACAAGAAAGAGATCGACAGAAAAATCCATGAGTATCTAGGTGTCGAGTACAAGAACTGCAGCGAGACCTGGAAGCTCATCAAGGAACACAGAGCTGCAGACCCAGAGGCGTTCATTGATGGACTGAAATCAGCTCTCTCAGCATAGGGGGGAGGGGGGTCAATGCATTCCAGCCCACAACAGGATTATTTTAGTTAAACCAGCCCCAGAACAGCCCAGATCACATCACAATATATGACGAAAAGCGCTATGGTAACCGACAAAACAGTGCACAAACACCGCTTGGTAAGAGCAAAACACCGTCCTTAACAGATTAAACAGTAACCTTAAATGGACTATGACTGGGAAAACCTTTTAAATCAACGAACCCGCATACATCCTCGTCGGGGTGTAAACATGACAGGTGTATATATTCTCCAGGCCTAAAAACCAAAACTATCCGACTCCCGAATTCAAAAACATTCTCGAAAACATCCAAGACATAAAACGAGAAGTAACTGAATTCGGCCAAACCACAAACGATGCGATAGCCTACAATAGGCTCATCAAAAGAGTAGACGCGCTTGAGCAGAGCATCCATCGCCACAGCAGACAGCTAAACCAGCTAGAGCAGGCGCTGATGACAGCCGCGAGCACGAAACTAACAGGAAAACAGCGGACCATCCTCCAGTGGCTAACCACACAGTATGAGGAAGACGAGGTCTACACGAACCTCATAAAGCAGCTAAGCGAGGAACTGGCCATACCGGAATCAACTGTCCGCTGGAACCTCAGGGGTTTACGTGACGCGGAGCTAATCAACGCCGGCACCAAGGATAACAAGGGCGTACCTGTAACCCTCACAATGATGGGTAAGATAATGGCTAACTACGCCTACAACGTCTGACCAGAAACAATTTAAACCATCAACCTATGTGGGTTGTGAGGCATCATGAGCAGCATTGAAGCTTACAGACTCATGTTTGTGTGTGCATCATAACACTTTTACATCCTCAAACTGATCTCTCTTCATTATGCCAAACAGTTTTTTCGTCCTCGAACCACCACCAAAGGACCCTGATGAGACTCACCCCGTTTATTATCAGAGACTAAGCATAGAGAATGATGAAAAACAGAGGTTTAAAGCCTGTATCTCGGTTCAAAGCTGGATCACAGCCCATCCATCCTATGAGGAGAAAATACCTCAGGTGATGAAATTCACGAAGTGGATAAGCCATAACAGCCAGTATTTCGGTGGAATTGCCACCATTGATGATATTCACGAGATCCAAGACGACCTAGAGGGACGTAAAAAACAGAAACTCGTCCAGGAACTCATTTTATACTGTAACCAGCTGTTTGCGCTGTCAAAAAGCAAGGAAAATACATACGACACCATCCTTAGCCTGCTTAAAACAGAAAACTGGGCCTTCCCAGCTCCACCAGACACCCCTAAATTCCGCGACTCCTACCGCCAGGATCTCCCAGAGATGACACTAGACCATTTCTTGAAGGCGTTTAGACAGCTCCCTGGCCTCCTCTGGCAGTCGGCTTTTCTCTGTAAATTTCAGATGACGGTGGGAACCAAGGAATTTCTATGGTTCAGCAACTACGGGTGGGAGCTCATCAAAGACCAATACCATGAAAAAGCCAGCACCTACCTGCATGATCCCCACCGCCTGATGATTGATATATACGTGGGGCGCTTCAAGACACAGGCTCCTGAGTTTCGCACCAGCATAGAACGCGACGGCTTGGAGCTTCTCAGACAGTATTTTGAGTATGAGCGCGGAGTCCCTGAGGATGGGACCCCCATCTGGGTAAAGGAAAACGGATCACCAATAACCAGCAGCGACATGACAAAGCGCTGGATCCATGCCCTCAAAAAAGCTGGACTCTATGATCCACGGTATAGTCCATGCCCAGAATGTGAGACACCCATGAGGCGCAAGCGACGAGCCAGACACTACATCTATTACTGCCCACTCTGTGGCCACCAACAGGAAAACACCCACTCAATCAAAGGCGTGGCCTCGAACCGCCGCAACCGCACAGGCATGGGTGTACATGACGCCACCTGTGACCTCCCCATGTCCATCATGCAGAAATCAGACATCAAGGACTGGGTGATCAACTTCAGACACGGCCACGTGGTGGACCCCAACAACTACAAACGCATTATCTCAAAGGACCCGGAGTGGGGAGAAAAACAATACGCCCTAGCAGCCCCATACCTCAACATTCTAAGCGATACACCAGACATGGTGCCAAAGGAGCAATACGATGATCTAGTGTACCGCCAGCAACTGGAGATCGACAACCTCACAGCCAGACAAAACGCCACAGAAGCCATGATGAGAAAATGGGGTCAAGCCGATGAACTGGAGAACCAATTAAAAAAAAGCCAAAAATAGAAAACAACCTTTCCTTTAAACTATTTTGGGGTGAATGAAGCGCCAAACGTGGTCCTTCTAAAAATTCCAATTTTGTTAAAATAATGTAACCTGAATTACACATTTGATTTAACCTATACATCAAAGGTAAATTAGAGTATGTGAACATCCGGTTTATATGAAATTATGAAGAGATCAATGTGAGTCTGCTTCATATCATTTCTGTCCTGACGAGCTGCAGCGATGGGCAAGGTTATTAAAGGTAACAAACAGAAGAAAAACAAGATACGGACTGCCCACGCGAAACAACTCAATCGAGGCAGCGCTGAGTTCACATCTTTAAAAAGAGATAATATCTCATTCATGAATTTGTCTATACCTTGGATGTTTGAATTACCACATATGTCTTAAAGTAGATGTGCCTCTAACTTTTAGAACACCTAATCTCAAATAGGATATTTTTTACCTCGATACACCTGCAATTAAAAATAGCAGAAAAGTTGAAATAAAGAATAAAATTAACAGAAATCTAACTCTGTTTTTCTCCTTCCTTAATTCAGCAATATCTTCATTTTGTTTACTGAACAGATAAGTAATATGTCTGATCCATCTTTTCTGTATAAAAAGAAAGTCACCTGATAAATCCTTACCCCACAGATAGGCTAAAGCTGATTTATCATATACTGATAAAACGCCATAAAAATGACTAATATAAAATAATAAAAATAAAAATTGGATAATGTAATAAATTAAATTAAAAATGAGAAACTTAACGATCATATAATATAAACTCCAACTAAATCACATCCA